>JBNLDA010000001.1:0-33989 GCA_050304095.1 Arcobacteraceae bacterium
TTTAAATTCTCTAAAAAGTAAAGTATAAAAACCGATTTGGTTTTTATACTCTTAAAAATAAATTATGTTCCTTGGGTATGATCCTCAACATAATGTGTAATTGCTTCTTTGATATTTTTGAGCTTATTTGGATTTCCTTGTAAGTTTACAAAATATCTTGAAGCATCTTGATTTTCTTCAAATTTAATATCTGCTATTTTTGAGCAAATTTGTAAGAATACATCATAAGGAACATCATCTCCTTTTCGTAAGAAATACAATGCCCTTTGAAGTGATACAAATGGATTTAAACTTACTTTTGAAAGGTGATTGACCCTAGTGTTGATATAGTTTACAAATTCCATTCTCATATCACATTTATCAACTGTAAATAGTCTTTTTTTAGTATTGTAATGACATTCAAAGGCGATCTTTGTGGAATCAAAATCAAAACCATCTACGAGCTGTTGTAAATTCGCTCCATCAAATCTTTCACGATACACTAACTGATAAAGTTCATTTTTGTATCTATAAGTATAAGAATTGTTTTCATACTCAAAGTAATCCTGATTCATGGCATTGTTGATCAATTCTCGATCATTTTTTTCCGGGAAAAAGAGATCGATATCTCGAAAAGTATCTGTTTTAAGACATGATCCAGCAAGAAAAAATTTGATCTCTTGTTTTTTTATTGGTAAAATAATCAATCTTTGAAAAAAAGTATTCAATTTGATGACGATATTGTCGAGTCTATAATCTAATAATGATGCTTGTTCATAAGACAATAATTCTTCGTAATCTTTCCAAAAATCATGTATCATATTTTGTTCTCCATAATTGAAATTGTATAGCATTGTAGCATAGTTTTTTAAAATACAAATAGGGTGATTTTACTTATTTTTTTAAAAAAAAAATTATTACTTTAATGTTTGTATAATCTTCTTTCACCTATAATGGTAATAATTTATTACTATATGTAATAAAATATACACAAAGGAATTGTTATGGCAAAAGAATTAAAGAAAAAAGTAGTTGCAAAAGTTGCAAAAAAAGCAGTTAAGAAAGCTGACGTGAAAAAGAAAAAAGCTGCTAAAGTATTAAAAGCAGTTACAAAAGCAGTTGCAAAAAAAGCTCCAACAAAAGTAAAAGCAGCTAAAAAAATCGCAAAAAAAGCGGTTAAAAAAGCAGCATAATCTAAAATACGATAGAAAATCCTTTCTATCGTATTATTCGTAATAACTTCAAAAAACTTTCTTTCATCATATTATAAAAATATTACATGTATTTAGGTACAATCTATTAACCATACAATGGAGTTATCAATGTTCAATATACATGATTATAAATTCGATGAACAACACAATTGCTTGTTTATTGGTGGTGAAGCAATGATTTTCCATTGTCATCATTATATTACCAATCTTCAAAGAACTATTTTAGATGCTCAGTATTTGGATAGTAATAGATTTTTAATTGGTAGCGCTGCAGATGCAATATACTATCAATTATCTAATTTATGCCAAGGTTTATCGCTTGATGAATCTAAACAAATGGCACAAGATATCTATAAAATATTTGGTTATGGACTTATTGATCTATCTTGTATAAATGAAAATGGCTGTGAACTTCGAACAACTAAATCATTTTTTTCCAAAACATGGGAAATGAAATTTGGAAAAGCTGCAAACCCAGTTGATTATTATACGAGTGGTTTTTTAGCAGCAACGTATGCTGTGTTATATAACAAAGAACTGAAAGATATTGAAGCGACTCAAACTACTTGCATGGCATGTGGCGATGAATATAACACTCATATCATTAAAGTTGGATCATGCAATTTTGATATCTATCCTCCTAAAAAACCTACACAATTTAAAGAAGTTGAAAAATTAAAAATCGATTGGGAATATGAAGAAAATGTAACTCAGGCATTTTTAGGTGCTCACGAATTTATGGTTGGAAATGAAGAAGGATTAATCCCTGCATTCGGAGTTTATTTGATAAGAAATCAAAGTGATTATGTGAATAGATTGCAATTTGAATTTGTAGATAGAATGAAAAAATTAACGGGTGATTATGGTGTGACTTTAGCTGGTGAATTATTGATGGAAGCAGGACACGCATGTGGTTTCTTTACTTATGGAGGAATTATGACCTCTAATGAATGGGAACAAAATGTTAAACCATACTTAAAAACGAAAGAAGATTGGATCAAAGGTCTAGCATCATTAGTAAATACGATGGGATGGGGATACCACACTGCTGTTGAATTATCGGAGCAAAAAGCAATTTTTAGAAATTATAATGATTTTGAAGATTTGAGTTTTCAAAGAATGTACGGTAAAGCTGATTATCCAGTTCACTGGGCAAACAGTGGTGGATTTACTGGTTTGATGCAATTAATTTATAATACTGATTTAGTCAATGGTGAAAAAATTGAAACTGAAGAAGGTTTTAGAGAAATGCGACGTTCAAAAGTTAGGTATAAAACTAAAATGACCAAATCAATAGCTTGTGGCGATGATTATCTTGAAGTGGAGATTTGGAAATAATTTATGCAAAAAAAACAATTATTAACAATCTATAATAAATTATATGAAATTGGTAAAAGTATCAATGAAACTATTACAATAGAAGATTTGTATGATATTGCATGTGATTTTGCGACAAAAGAATTTGAATTAGATAAGGCACTTATTTTTCAACATGATGATAGCAATGGATGGTTTAAAGTAGTTAATTCTAGAGGTTATAATGATCCAATGGAACAAAGAATCCTTTCAATCATTAATCTGCTTCTTTCTGGTGAAGTGATCGAATACCTACGAATAAAAGGGAAACCAATCATTCATACTAGCGAGAAACCAAAACAAGAAGTTCAAGCGTTGGTTAAATCACTCTTTTTAGAAGAAGCCTATTTTGAACTTTTGGGTGGAGATAAAGATGTTCCATATAGTTTAATGATTGTTGGAAATAGCACACAAAAGAAGAGTATATTTGATGAAGATGCACTTTTATTAGCTTTGGGTAATTTTACGATACAACTATCAAATTCTATTAATAATTCTTTATTCTATAAAGCATGGAGAAATGAAAGAGAAAAATTAGAAGAAAATATTGCTAAACGTACAAAACAAATCTCTGAGCAAAATAAATTTTTTGAAGCTATTTACAAAACTTCAAAAGATGGAATTGCTGTTATAGATATTGAAACAACTGCATTTTTAGATGTAAACCCAGCTTATTGTGAAATGACAGGATACACTAGAGACGAGTTATTGAGAACTAGTTGTATAAAAATGAGTTTACCTGATGAAATTCAGAAAAGCCAAAATATGATAATTGAAGTAAAAAAGAATGGCTATGTAAAAAATTTTATTAAACATTGTGTTGGAAAAGCTGGAAATATTATTACTATCAATATGTCAATTAATTTGATGGATAAAACAAAAATATTAGTAAGTTCGAAAGATATAACAAAAGAAAAGCAACAAGAAGCATTACTATTAAAACAAAAAGAGGAATTTCAATCAATATTCGACAATTCTAAAGATGGTATCGCGATTACTGATCTCGAATCGAATTTTTTAGAGTTTAATGATGCTTATGTAGAGATGACTGGTTATCCTAGAGAAGAATTACTTACGAAATCTTCCGTATCCTTAACAGTTCCAGAAGAACAAAAAAATAGCATCATCGCTTTTCATCAGCTTCAAATGGAAGGTTTTATTAAAAACCTTGAAAAAACATATATTACCAAAAGCGGAAAAAGAATCAATATAAATATGACAGTTACACTTTTACCAGATAAAAAAAGAGTCCTGATAATTTCAAAAGATATTACTAATCAAAAAGTTTTTGATGAACAAACAAAACTAGCCTCTATGGGGGAAATGTTGGCAAATATTGCCCATCAATGGCGACAACCTTTAAGTGTTATTAGTACTTCTATTAGTGGCTTAAGTTTAAAAAGCGATTTACATATTGAATTTCAAGAAGGGGAAGTGCAAGAAATTTCAAAAGCGATAATGGATCAAACGCAATATTTATCAAAAACGATCGATGATTTTAGAAACTATTTGAAAGGGGAACAAAATTATAGAAATGTAGATTTGCATTCAGTTGTTTCAGAAGCTCTTTCATTAGTAAATGCCTCATTTGTGAATAATTTTATAGATTTATCTGTATCTATTAATGAAAGTATAAATATCATAGGAAGTAAAAGTGAACTGCAACAAGCATTGATCAATATCTTTCATAATGCAAAAGATGCATTAAAAGAGAACAATAGTGATGATAGTAGATTTATGCAAATTACGACACATAAAATTGATAATAATACTTTAGAACTTACGATTTTGGATAATGGTGGTGGAATTGATGAAAAAATTATTCCTAATATCTTTGAACCATATTTTACAACAAAACATCAAAGTTTGGGTACTGGTTTGGGATTGTCTATGGTTGAAAAGATTATACGTCATAGACATAAACAGAAGATCGAAGTATATAATGAAGAAGTAATCTATAAAAATAAAAAATATAAAGGTGCATGTTTTAAATTGATATTTGTATCTAATATTAATGAATGAAATGAGTATATGATGATTTATGGTACAGCTTGGAAAAAAGATAAAACTGCTCAATTAGTAGGGTTAGCAATCGATAATGGTTTTAGAGCTATTGATACAGCTTGTCAACCAAAACATTACAATGAAAAGCAAGTAGGTGAAGGAATTAGTCGAGCAATTGATAAATCAAATTTTGATAGAAATGATCTTTTTCTACAAACAAAATTTACTCCAGTTGATGGGCAAGACCCAAATAATATACCGTATAACCCTAATGACAATCTAGAAAAGCAAATTTGTGATTCTCTAGAGCTTTCATTGGCAAATCTACAAACAGACTATATAGATTCTTATTTATTGCATTCACCATTATTCCCTTTTGAAAAAACATTAAAAGCGTGGAGAGTATTAGAAAGTTTTGTTGAAAAAGGATATGTGAAACAAATAGGAATTAGTAATTGCTATGATCTGCAATTATTAGTAAAGTTATATGATATAAGCTCTAGAAAGCCAAAAGTATTGCAAAATAGATTTTATGAGCATAGTGATTATGATAAAGATTTGAGAAGTTTTTGCAATGCTCATGAGATAAGTTATCAAAGTTTTTGGTCATTGACTGCAAATCCTCAAATTTTGGGTTCTAAAGAAGTATATACACTTGCAAAAAAGTATAATAAAACTACGCCTCAAATCTTTTATCGATTTTTAACTCAACTGAATATCACACCACTAAATGGTACCACTTCCACCCAACATATGAAAGAGGATCTTTCTATAAAAGATTTTGAACTTCAAACACATGAATTGGTGATGATCAACAACTTACTTTGATGTCAGTTGTTGAATAATATCTTTTTCTAACTCGCTTGGTTTAGTACTTGGAGCATAACGCTGGATCACTTTACCATTTTTATCAACTAAGAATTTTGTAAAATTCCATTTAATGGTATCTATCCCCATAAAACCTTTTGAATTATCTTTTAGATATTGATAAAGGGGATGGGTATTGTCTCCGTTGACATCAATTTTTGAGAACATATCAAATTTTACTCCAAAGTTCAGTTGACAAAATGATTTGATCTCTTCTTCAGTTCCAGGTTCTTGTGAAAGAAATTGATTACATGGGAATCCTAATACGGCTAAGCCTTTTGAAGCGTATTTTTCGTGAAGTTTTTCTAGGCCTTCGTATTGATTAGTAAAACCACATTTACTAGCTACATTGACTATGAGTAGTGCTTTTCCTTTGTATTTCTCCATGCTAAATTCATTGCCATTGATATCTTTGACTTTTATATCATAAAAATTCATAGTGTTTTCTCCAAAAAGTAGGATAGTTAAGCTTAATAGCGTAAAAAGAAGTTTCATTGAGTCTCCTAAATTATTTAGGTTATTGTAACGAATATCGCTAATTTTATACTTATTCTATTTGATTAAGTCGAAAACCAAGCAATAAAAAAGCCTTACTCAATCAAGCTACAAACTCGATTAAATAAGGCTTTTTAATGGTGGGTTCTCGGAGACTCGAACTCCGGACCACTCGGTTATGAGCCGAGTGCTCTAACCAACTGAGCTAAGAACCCACAGTGGTTAATGAGCTGGAATTATATAAGAGTTTTTATTAAAAAAAGCTTTTACTTAAGGAACTCTCAATAGAATCATTATATAATTAAATAAATTATATAATGGATTGTTTTGCCACTTGTAGAAAATAAAAAATATTGGTATTTGATTGTATTGTTCTTTTTATTTATTTTTATAGTAAATATTACTATAAAATTTCAAGAATTTGAAGACTTTAAATCGCTTAAAGTATATGAATTTGATGGATATATTGAAAATATTTACTTTAAAGATCAATATAATATATTGAAAATTGATTGTAATGATTTTACTATTTTTACCTCAATCAATAAAAAGATCAAAGTTGATCAATTAAATAATGTGAGTGGGTATTTGCTTACATCAAAAATTTCATTTTTACAATATCTTAAAGGGATGTATGTTCAAAGCTTTGGACTTAATATTGAAAAAGTTCACTCTCAAAAACATATTATAAAAGAGAACATAGTAGTACAACACACTGAAAACGATCTAGCTCAACTCTACAATGCCTTATTTATGGCCATACCAATAGATCAAGTATTAAGAGATCAATGTGCCATATTGGGTATTTCACATTTAATAGCTTTATCCGGTTTTCATCTAGGATTATTAAGCTCAATATGTTTCTTTCTTTTGTATTATCCTTATAGTTTTTTACAACAAAGATATTTTCCTTATCGAAATAGAAAGATTGATTTACTTGTCATCGTTTCTATTATTATGTTTGGATATCTTTATTTTACCAATTTTGTTCCATCGCTTTTAAGAGCTTTTGTGATGTCTGTTGTAGGGGTTTATTTCTTGCAAGCCAATATCAAATTGCTTTCATATGAAACACTTTTATTCATAGTGCTTTTAATACTCTCATTATTTCCAACTTTATTGTTTTCTTTATCATTTTGGTTTTCTGTTTGTGGAGTATTTTATATCTATCTTTTTTTACAATATTTTAAAAATATTCCAAAAGTAGGGCAGTTAATACTTTTTAATTTTTGGATCTATTTAGTTATCAATGCAGTGGTGCATTATTTCTTTGATATAACATCATTAATGCAATTGTTTTCACCAATTTTATCAATATTGTTTGTAGTGTTTTATCCATTAAATTTATTTTTACATCTTATTCAAGAGGGTGGTTTATTAGATAGTGTTGTAGGTGTTTTATTTCAAAATAGCTTTGAATCCTATAATTTTATAACACCACTATGGTTTTTTATATTTTATGTTGCAATATCATTTGGAGCAATATTTCACAAATATGGCTTTTATTTGCTCAATATTGCTATGATAGGGTTTAATGGGTATGTATATTTACTGCTTTAGTAAAGTATTAAGTGTATATCTCATATCTTCATCTAGATCAGTCATATTGTCTCGCATCCAGTAAAGATATCCTGGATCAGTTTTTGCGACTTCTTGAGTGGTCTGACCTCTGTATTTTCCAAATCTAAATGTTTTGACAAAGATTGGAGTAGTGGTTAGTTCAACCAATTTATCCATTACATTACCATCATATTGTTCTTTTGCTTTTTGCACCAATTTTGATAAAAAAAGTTTCATTACAAGTACATCACCAATAGCATCATGAGCTTTAATAGTGATATTGTGTTTAGATGCTTCTGCAGCTTCATCTTTATAAATATCTAAGGCATATCGTAAGTATTGAAGTCTATGATAAGGTAAGTCCTCAAAAAGATGTCGAGCACAACGAAGAGTGTCAATCACTTTCATTTGATTTTTAAAACCCTCTTTTTCAATCATTCCAAGATCAAATTTAATATTGTGAGCTATAAGGTAGTTATCTGGAACATTGAGCTCATTGATTCTTTTGAAAAAGCTTGTTTCAGTCGCTTTTGGTTTCCCTTCAAGCATATCTGGTGTGATATTATGTACTTCCATTGCCTCAAGTTTGATCTCAATATCAGTTGAACATAGTTCATCAAATACTTCGATATTTCCTTTTTGTGGAACAACCATAGCACCAAATTGAATAATTCTATCTTCTTCAAGTCCACCAGTTGTTTCTGTGTCAAATAATATGTAATGTGTCATCAGTCTTCCTTATATAATTAGCATTCCATCACCATATGAATAAAACCTATATTTGTTTTGTATAGCGATCTCATAGAGTTCTAAAGTTTTTTCAAGTCCTACAAATGAGGCAATCAACATAATAAGTGTTGATTTTGGTAGGTGAAAGTTTGTTAGTAAATGATCTACTCTTATGGGATGGTTTGTAGGATTTAAAAACAAATTACATTCACCCTCGGTTTGTTTTGTTCTTGCATAATATTCAATGGTTCTAGTTACAGTAGTCCCTACAGCGAGTATTTTTTTATTACTATCGATCGTTTTTTGCGCTTGTGCAGGTATTTCAAAATATTCACTATGCATTGGATGATCTAGTATTTTTTCACTCTCAACTGGTTTAAAAGTTCCAGCACCCACATGCAGTGTTAGATATTGTGTTTCATACTTTTCTTTTAAGTTTTCAAGTAAAGCAGGAGTAAAGTGAAGTGAAGCCGTTGGTGCGGCTACTGCACCATAGTTTTTTGCAAACAATGTTTGATAATGTGTTTCATCTTCTTTATTATCTTCTCTATTCATATATGGTGGTAATGGGATATGGCCAATTTCATTAAAAATCTCTACTAAAGTCAGAAAATCTAATTGTTTATCGTTTTGATAGAATTCCACGATACGTGTTCCATCTTCATTGACGGCTGTTACAATTGCAGTAAGATCATTATCAAAAAGTAGTTTAATACCTGTTTTTTTAATTTTTCCACGTATATATACTAAATATTGATTGTCTGGCAGCGGTTTATTAAAAAGCAGTTCAATACTTCCACCACTTTCCTTTTGTCCAAAGAGTCTAGCTTTAATTACTTTGGTATCATTAAAAAATATCGCTATATCATGAGGTAAATATTTTAAAAGTTTACTATAGGTTGTATGTGTAATTGAATCATCATTACGGTTATAAACAAGAAGTTTGGCACTGTCTGCAGGTTGAGCAGGAGTAGTGGCGATTAGTTCCTTTGGAAGGAAATAATCATAACTTTGAGTGTGTAGAGGATCCAAAGACATTTAGTCTTGGACATCCTCTATAGGTTGTGCTGGATTGAAGATTTTTGCAATCCAAATTGATACACCATAAAGTAAAATCAATGGTCCTGCCATCAAAAATTGTGTTAATACATCTGGTGGTGTTAAAAGTGATGCAAGTACAAAAATAAGTACAACGGCATATTTAAAGAAATCTTTGAGCATTTGGTCATCAACAAGACCAATTTTTGCTAAGAAAAATGTGATTACTGGTAATTCAAATGCTACACCAAAACCAAAAAGTAGTTTAGTGAAGAATCCAACATATTTACCAATACTAGGTAGTACTGTAACTACTTGTGAACCAAAAGCTACAAGGAATTCAAAACCAAATGGAACCACAACATAATATGCAAAAGATGCTCCCATTAAAAACATCAATGTTGCAAAAAGTACAAATGGTATTACAAGTTTTTTCTCGTGTTCATAAAGCCCTGGAGCTAAAAATAGCCATAATTGCCAAAAAATGACTGGAAGCGATACTATAAATCCAGCAAAAAAAGCAACTTTCAATGCAGTGAAGAATGTTTCTTGGATCTCAACTGCAACCATTTGAGAACCTTTAGGTAAAACAGCCTCAACTGGTACCATCATCCAATTTAAAATAGGCTCATAAATAAAAAAACATGCAAAGAACGCAACAATTAATGTTGCACCAGATATCATCAATCTTTTTCTAAGGTCAGCAATGTGTGGTTTTAAATCTTCAAACATTACGCATTCTCCTCAGATTTCTTTTCTTTTTTATTGAACGACACTTTTTCTCTTTTTACAGTTTTTTCAATTGATTGTACTTCTTCTTTTGCAGATTCAACTGCTTTTACAGTATCTTCACCAACAATTTTATCTAGATTGTCAAGTGAAGTTAAATCTCTCGCATCTTCGATTTGTGATTTTAATTTATTCGCTTGTTCTTTCATGTCTGCAAGGTGAAGCTCGTTGTCTAAAGTGGTTTTAGCATCTTCTATGCCTGATTTAAATTTTTTGAAAAATTTTGCGATATCAACCATCGCAGTGGGAAGTTTTTCTGGTCCTAAAGCAATAACAGCGATTACGGCTATTATTAAAATTTCTGCAAAACCCATTCCGAACATATAATAATTCCTAAGTGTAAAATGAAGATAGATTTTACCTAATCTTAGATAAAATTTGACTTGAATTTTAAAAAGGCTTTTTATGAAACTATTATTTTTACTTATTGTAATTGGATTCTTTTATTGGATATCTAGAACCTATAGACATAGTGATTATCAACGAATCAATGTAAATACAAAACAACAATTAAAAGGTAAACTAGAAGATCATGAAGCAGGGCTTTTGATCGCATTGATGGCAAAAGTAGCAAAAGCAGACGGGCAAGTAAGTAATTTAGAAGCAGAACTATTAAGCCATACCTTTACAGATATTAGTAGACATTTTGAAAACCCTGATGAGATTCGAGAGGGTCTAAAACAAATCTATATAAAAGAGAAAGAGAGTTTTGACAATACAGTTGATATTTGTAACAAATTTTATAAATTAACAAAAAGTGAATATACAAAACGACTTAAAGTGATGGAATATCTGCTTAATCTAGCATTTATTGATGCAGATTTTTCTAAAACAGAATTTATGATCACTGAAGATATTGCAAATGCTTTACAGATCAAACGTGCTGATTTTGAAAGATTGATTAATCAATTTGAAATGTTCTATAAACAACAAAAAGAACATAAAGCATTAAGTTTAGACAGAGCCTATCAAATTCTAGGAGCAAGTGCCGAAGATGATATGAATACAATTAAGAAAAAGTACAGAGAATTGGTTAAAAAACACCATCCAGATATCATTGCAGGGCAGGGAGCAGAACAATCAATTATAGATGAAGCAACTACGAAATTGCAAGAGATCAATGAAGCTTATGAAATGATCAAAAATCAGAAAAAATAAGGAAGTTATCTAGATGTCAAGAAATTTTCAACATTCTCATGAAGTTTGTACCTGTAAACATGTTAGTTTAGCAGAAATTATACATGCGATCAAAGAGCGAAATGCAACAACACTTGAAGAGATAAAAGAATTGACTGATGCAGGAAGTGCTTGTGGCTGTTGTCAAAGTAAGGAAAGAGATTTTATGAACGAGACTCCATTATATGTAGAAGAGATTTTAAAGAAGTTTGTTGGATGAGTGAGATTATCAATAAAAAAGAACTATTAGAAGAGATAGAATTACTCATTAGTAGTGATAATACTACCACACCTATTAATCCAGAGTTTTTAGAATATTTAGAGCTTGAAGAATTGATAGATATTAGAGATAATTTAATAGAGAGTAAAAAAGATTATTCATCTATGCTTGATGATATTTTTGAAAAAAATTCATGAAAATCGAAACTTTAGAAAAAAAAGACTTTGAAGCAAATCCAATAATCACTTACGGGATATTTGAAACCCAATTTGGACATACACTTATTGCTATATATCAAGAGAAAGTGATACATTTATCATTTTCATTAAATAATAGTGATGAAATAAAAGAATATTTTTTTACTAAATTTGAAAATGCAGTTATAAATAAAAATAATGCAATTGTAAAACCTTATATGGATCGATTATTTAATGATGAGAAAGTCACAGTTTTACTTATAGGAACTCCTTTTCAAATTTCAGTTTGGAAAGAGTTGTTAAAAATACCATTCGGTCAAATTTCAACTTATGCTACCATTGCTCAAAATATAGGAAATACCAAAGCTGTTCGAGCAGTGGGTACAGCTATTGGAGCTAATCCAATAGTGTATTTTATCCCTTGTCATAGAGTGATAAGTAAAGATGGAAGTTTAGGTGGTTTTCGTTGGGGATTGAAGTTGAAGCAACAAATGCTTCAACTTGAAAAGAACTAAAGGTGTTAAATCTTTAGCTTTGGTAAGTCTCTTTTTCTATATGCTAGAGCGATTACTGTAAACATCATAGCTACCATTACATATACCCAAGTAGGGATTGGTACAGGGTCACCTGTTGCGTATGAGTGCATACCTGATAAATAGAAGTTTACTCCAAAGTATGTCATTAGAATTGATGAGAATGCTAATAATGATAAGGTACTTAGTACATAAGGAGTATTAAACTTCTTAATGAGTCTCATGTGTAATACAAATGCATAAACAATGATAGATACCCATGCCCAGGTTTCTTTTGGATCCCATCCCCAATATCGCCCCCAAGATTCATTAGCCCAAACTCCACCTAGGAAGTTACCTACAACAAGCATTGCAAGACCAATGATTAATGTTGCTTCATTGATTGCTGTGATATGATTGATAGAACTATCAATATTCGGTTTTTTAGGATCTCTCACGATAAAGAGTAATAAACTCATAAAACCTAAAATTGCTCCAAGTCCTAAGAACCCATAACTAGCAGTAATGATAGAAACGTGAATAGTTAACCAATATGATTTTAATACTGGTACTAGATTTGTAATTTGAGGATCAATTCCACTTAAGTGAGCAGTAAACATAAAAATACCAGCCATAACTACTGTTCCAGCTAGTGCCATTAACGATTTTCTAAAGAAAATAGTTCCAGCAAACATTGCTGACCATGAAATATACAATAATGATTCGTATGTATCACTCCAAGGTGCATGACCACTAATGTACCATCTCATACCCATACCAGCAGTGTGAACTAAAAATAAAAGTGCTACAACAGAGAATAAAACAGTATTTAGTTTATTAGATTCCCATTTTTTATTAAATACTGTAATAAAAGAAACAATAAATAAAACAAGACCTACTAAAATATAAGCTAAAGTAAGTTTTGGGAATATTTGAAGGTCATTGAATAAAATCTCATTATCAATAACGTTTTGTGCTGGCATTACATTTTCACCAGCTTTTTTCTGGTACGCGATGATGAAATCTAAATATTTTTCTGCTTCATCATATCGCTTCAAAATAACTGAATTAATAAAGCCTTTAATCATTGATTCAATTGCTTTTTGAGTTTGCCCTTGGAACTGTTGTAATGCCTCAATTGGTGTAAACCATCGGTTGTTTAAATCAACATTTTGTGATCCATCATTAAAGTATGGGAAGATTTTAAATAAATTTCCATAATAGGTCATGTAAGCAATATTCAATCTTTCATCTAGTTTGATGATATCTTTTTCATAAGTACCTCGTTCTAATGGTTTAGTTTCATTAGCTACTTCAACAAGATTTTTTAATCTATAGTTTTGACCATCAAACATATCTCCAAAAGGGATATAGTTTTGATTCACTGGATAACCTAACTCTTGTCTTAATTTAGGTGTAGTGATTTTGATCATATCAATAAAACGCCAAATTTCAGGACGAGTGAACATACCAAGAACTATTTGGTTATGATTCATATCTAAAAACGAACTTTTTCTCGTTAGTTTTTGTACGATTTGTAAGTTCATACTATCAACTGGTTGCATTCTACCACCACCTGATTGAGTAACTACAGTTCCAAATTTTTTAGCAAGAGCAATATATCCCTTATCTGTTCTAATATGATTGAGATAATCTTCTACTGATTCTTGTTGTAATTGATCTGGCATCACTGCTTGTTGTGTTTGAGGTTGTTGCGCTTCTTCAGCCATACTTGGAGTAGTATTCAATAGTGCAATTACAGCTATTACAGCTGCAACATTAAATGATCGAATATAACGAGTAAGTCGCATAAATCTTGATTTTTTATCAAAGAAGTTCATAATAAGTCCAATAGTTAATAATAGATATCCTAAATAGGTAGGCCATTTTCCAGGGTCATTGTTCACTGAAAGAACTGTACCTAATTCGTCTGGATCGTATGAACTTTGGAAAAATTTGTATCCACCATGATAAAGTGTAGAGTTCATAAAGATTCTATAGTCAAAACTTTTTGCTCCATCAATGACCGAAATTTCACTTGCATAAGATGATGGAGACATACTTCCAGGATATCTGTCTAGTTGGAAATCTCGCAGTTTCATTTCAAATGGGATTGACATTGGTTTTGAACCATAAACGATGAATAATTTTGTATCACCAATTTGTTCTTGTTTTGGTACACCTTGCATTCCACGTTTACCAACAAGTTTGAGTGTTTTTTTAACGCCATCTAATTCTACGTCAACGCTAAGAATACCCATATCACTTTTTCCTTTTTTTGCATACATATATTTGTTGTAAGCAATATTAAGGTTTTTGCCATCAAATGGGATATCATAATCAAATCCATTGGCAAATTCTAAAGCACTGAGTTCAAACTGATGCTCTTCATAATACTGTTTTCCATTATGAGTGATATGCACTTGTAAATAAGGCTCTAGGGAGATCATTTTGCTGGTTGTTTCACCTTCACGAATATGCATAATTCCTTCAAATCCTACATATCTAGTAAGAGCTGCACCAATAAGCATTACCACAAATGAAAAGTGAAAAATGAATTTTGCAGGTGAACTCTTCCACATTTTGTATTTATATATGATACCACATAGATTGATGATCGATAATGTCATCACCACTTCATGCCAAACATGATTATAAACTAAAACTCTGGCAGTTGAAGTTCCAAAGTCATTTTCTATAAATGTACCAACAGCTGCTCCCACTCCTAGAAGGAATAAAAGTACCAGTGTTAGCCAGTATGAGAATAAAATATCTGTAATTTTTTTCAAACCTAAACCTCTTTCAAAAAATTGAAAATGATTATAACCTAAGAAGTTTATAGATTAGCTTGACCCTATTTAAGTAGTGATTGAATTTAAGCTATATTTGTGTTAAACAGATTTTCTAGATCGATTTGCTAATATTTCGTATGGATTTAAATAAATATAGAGAACAAAAAGCGCAATGTGTAACTTGGAAAAATATAGAACCAATTTATAATGCTGTGCAAAATGCAAAAACAATACAAAAAGAAAATGTAGAATTGGTTTTAGATGATTGGGTAAGTATTGGTAAACGATCTGATCTGAATGATGAGGAATATAGCCTTTTATTAGAAGCATGTAATAAGCTTATCCCGTGGAGAAAAGGTCCTTTTAAACTTTTTGATCTGGAAATTGATACAGAATGGCAAAGCAATATCAAATACAATTTGATTCGTCCATATTTTAACCTCAAAGATAAAATAGTGGGAGATATTGGTTGCAATAATGGCTATTATATGTTTAGAATGCTTGAGGATAAACCAAAGAGATTAGTTGGTTTTGATCCAAGTCCATTAACAATGTTGCAATTTGATTTTTTGAATCATTTTGCAAGAACACCAATTATTTATGAGCAATTGGGAGTAGAGCATTTAGATTTTTTTGAACATAAATTTGATTTTATTTTCATGCTTGGAGTATTGTATCATAGACCTGATCCAATTGGTACACTTAAAACTCTTCGAAATGCATTGAACAAAAATGGCGAAATATTGATTGATACATTTATGATAGATGGTGATGAGGAAGTTTGTTTAACACCTAATGGACGATATTCAAAGATTCCTAATGTATTTTTTATCCCAACAATTCCTGCATTGAAAAATTGGGTTGAGCGAGCAGGGTTTATTGATATAGAGATTTTAGAAACAACGATTACCACTATTGATGAGCAACGAAAAACAAAATGGAGTTTTGATCAAAGCTTGGAAGACTTTTTAGATCCAAATGATCCAACTAAAACGGTGGAAGGGTATCCTGCACCCAAAAGAGTATATTTAAAAGCTAAAAAGAAAAATTAGAAGAAGTTAACACTACTTTCTTCTTCTTTTTTATACACTGCATACTGACTTCTTCCTTTATTTTTTGCTTCATAAAGGAATATATCTGCATTTTTAATTGCAGTATTGAGGTCTTCTCCATCTTCAGGATAATATGAAATACCAATGCAAATAGTTTTATAAAGTAAGTGTTGATAGTCCTCATGAACAATAACTCCAGCTTTACTAAAATCAGTGATGATTCTTTGTGCTATATCAATGACCTGTTTTTTTGATTTGTAATGAGTGAGGGCAACTAAAAATTCATCACCAGTAAGACGTGCGACTATATCAAATTCAGCAATATTTTTATGAATTACTTTAGCTAGTTCTATTAATACTTGATCACCAATATCATAATCAAATTCATCAATAACTGCTTTAAAATGATCAATGCCGATCATCAAAAAGGCAATACTTGGGTCTTTTTTACCACTAAGATTCATAATCTTTTCAATATGTTTATTGAGATATTGGCGATTATAAACATTGGTTACACTATCTAGTGATGATGCTTCCACATGATTTTTCTTCATGATACCAGCTGAAATAATTGGTGAAATTTGAAAAAATGCAGCTTGAATATGTTCATATTGGTTTTCTATTAATGCTTTTGTTGTTTTAGAATTGACATGGAAAGAAACGGTTGCATTAACATCTGTTTGAGTGTTGATAATAAAAAAGAAACTATTATCATCATCTAAATAAAAATCTTCCCCTTTTGTATAAATAGATTCTTTATAATCTTTATCCATATCAAAGAGTGAAAAATCAATATTATCAATGTGGTATTCTTTTAAAAGCCAATTAGCAATAAATTCACCCATCTCTTCAAGATTAGATGAATATTGTAATTGTTCATATAAAGAATATATCTTTTCTAATGCTTTGTAGCTATTTTGATCAGATGCAGATTCTTTGATAAGATGTAATAACTGTTCTTTCATTCTAATCCCGATTTAAAATAAATCAATTGTACTTGTTTCTTCCTGCGAGTATGCTAAAGCAATGCTTCTACCTTTGTTACGAGCTTCATATAAAGCAATGTCCGCATATTTTATAAGCTGATCTAATGATGTAGAATCATCTGGGTATACAGTTGTTCCTGCACAAATAGTTTTTTTCAATGTTTGGTTCGTATAGGCATTGACATTAATTTCAACATCTTTAAAAGCATCAATCAATTTTTGAGCAACGATCAATACGTCATCAGGATGACTAATACTTGGTAAAGTTACAAAAAATTCATCAGCATTGAGTCGAATTGCAATATCTGATGCACGGATATTATTTTCAATAGTTTGGGCTAATTTGATTAAAACTTGATCTCCAATATCATAATCAAATTCATCAATGACTGCTTTAAAGTGATCTACTGCGATCATGACAAATCCGATCTTTTTATTTTCTCTTTGTGCTAATGGCATCAACTGATGAAGATGGTGCATGAGATAGGTTCTATTTGGCAAAGAGGTGAGAGTATCTGTAGAAGAATTATTTTCATTTTCAATTTTATAATAGATCATTTTTAATGTAGGGGTAAAAAGTTCAAATAAAAATTTAAACTGATGTGCTTCTTCTTCAATTTTTTGCGCATGATCTAGTGTATCTGTACAAATATGATAAGTGATTTGTAAATGTTCTTCTACGTTTAAAGAAAATTGAAATGCTTTTGGACTGTCTTCTTCAAATTCTGAACCTTTGTGATAGATCACATTTTTTATTTGTCTAGTTTTGTCATAGGTTTCAATTTTTAGGGTATGAATATAGTGTTGTTGTTTAAACCAATCATAGATCAAAGGATAGTATTTATTTGATTTTATTGGAGAATTAAGTTCTTCATAAAGTTTTTGAACTGAAGTCTTATAAGATTCATCAAGATCTAGTTTAGAATTTTTAAATAGTATGTCAAATAAATCCATTATTTTCCTTTTATAAGTTTATCACGCAAGATAGATTGTCTGTGTATCTAAATACTTGATTTCTACCTTGTTCCTTTGCTTTATAAAGAGCAATATCGGCAAATTTTACTGCTGTTGCAAAATCATCTGTATCATCAGGAACTATACTTACTCCAATACTAAGTGTTCTATTTAATGTATAGCCTTGTTTGATATTAAATTCTTTCTTTTCTACATTCATTCTAATTTTTTCAGCTACTTTCATAGCTGATTCTTCAGTATTTTCACCCACTAAAAGAATTAAAAACTCTTCTCCACCATATCTAATTGCAAGATCAGATTCACGAATTGATTCTTTTAAAATTATAGCCACATCTTCTAAAATTTTATCACCAATATCGTGTCCATATTCATCATTAACTGATTTAAAATGATCAATATCTAAAAGTAAGATTGCTAAATTAAAATGGTCTCTTTTTACTTGCGGGATCAATTTTTTCAGACTTTCTTCTAAATATTTTCTATTAAATAAACCAGTAAGTGTATCAGTATAAGCTGATTGTTGAAGTTTTTGCATTAAAAGATGTACTTCAAGAAGTGGTGTTGATTCGTATACATAACTTTTGATAAATGGCATATTGAGATTGATTGATTCTAACTCTTCATTTGTCTTAACTATGAAACTTAAAATTAATTTGTTGTGCTTATCAATATCTGCATGAATACAATGATATTTGTATTCATTATTGTTAAAACATGTACAAGTTTGATGAAAATCTGATGAGATGACATCTCCAGAGATTTTTGTTGCTCTACAATTAAGAGGGTTCTCTAGTAACTGTTGCTTACAAAAAGTTAGATCACCATGTTCTATAACAGTATTCACAGTTTTGTTTTTATTGTCTATTTCATAGATATTGAAATGATTGAGATGAAATTGCGATATAAGGATTTGACTTAATCTATTGTAAATAGCTTCTTTACTATCATCTTGTTCAATCTCTTTTTTAAATTGATAGATTAATGAAAGTTTTGAGACAATTTCACTAGCATTATCAATAGGATTAGCATTGGTTACAGTTTTGTTTCCAATAAATATTTTGAGTTTTTGGTCAATGCTTTCAAAAGTATTTTGTAGTTTATGATTAAGTTTATTGTATTGTACTACTAGCTCTAAAGAATCTTTGTTGAGTTCTTCATCAATATCGAATTCAATTGGCTTGAATACGCCTTGACTCAATAACCCAAATCTATCTAGAAGTTTATTGATCATTTGAAAATGAACATTCATCATTTTATTTAAAAATGGAATGATGAGTAAAATAATAAATATTAAGAAGATCAATGTAAATGAAATCGTTTTGATTCCTGTAATTTGTGCTTTTGAAATATCTAATTCAATACTAACTGCACCTAAAGTATCACCATATTTTACATTGTGACATTTTGTACAGTCTATAAATTGATTTACTTCTGCATTATAAGGAATAGTAACTCGAATAGTAGGGATGGTTTCTATTTCTTTAAAATCAAATGCCATTTTTCCCGTATTAAGTACTTGACGATCAATCGAATCTCTTGGGAGATTATGATTTTGACTTTTCCCAAATTGGTCATCAACAAGATTAGATCGAACGACCCAAAGGTCTTTTACATTGTGTAAAGTTGAAATTGAATTAAGAAAAACCTCTTTTTGATCCATATTGCCGTTAAGCATATGGGCAGTTAAACCTTTTTTAACGAGTTCAGAGATTATCTCTGCTTTTTCAATAGTCGAATTGATGCCACTTTTACGAAATTGATAAATAGAGAATAGGCTGATAATAGTAGTTGAGATAACAATTATCACAATAAATCTATTAATAATTTTTTTCTGCATTTTATTTATAACTCGTTTATATGGTATTAAGTTTAAATTATAGTATAAAAAAACTTAATATTTAAAGTTATAAATAATTTTTCCAAGCCTTGAGAGATTCTTTTTCAGTGAATAAATCAGTTGATGGCCCATGTCCTGGATAGATCTTATAGTTCTCTTTCCAAGCTAAAATTTTATCAATACTTTTCACCATATCTTTAGGATTTGAATAAGGAAAATCAACTCTACCAATAGAGTGTTGAAAAATAAAATCGCCACTAAACATAGTGTTTTCAAATGTTATAACACTACATCCAGGCGTGTGCCCAGAGAAAAAATGATACGCAAATTTTACACCATCAAGTTCAAATTTTTGATCGTTTTCTACCAACACATCTACTGTACTTTTTGGTGTACCTTGTCCAAATGGGTCATTTTGTAGCATAAAAGCATCTTCTTTTGGACAATAAATTGGGATATTGAGTTTCTCTTTAACTTCTTGATTACTCCATACATGATCAAAATGTCCATGCGTATTTAAAATAGCTATAGGATTTTTTGTATTTTGAATTATCCAAGGGGTTGCATCAACACCAGGATCGATTATAAAATCTTTTTCATCAATTGTGATAATATAACAATTTGTTTGGTAAGCTCCCATTGGATGCATTTGTATTTGCATTTAACTATCCTTGTGCTAAAATATAAAAATTATATTAACAAAAAAAGAGTTAAATTAATGTTTTTTTCATCACTTGAAGATATCGCTTTAACACAAAGTCCCAATGACAAAATTATAAAATTCAAAGAGTTTTATAACAACTATTTAAATAATAAAATTCAATTTGAATCTGATTATACCCCTTATCAATTAGACAAACCATCATATAGTTCAGTCTTAAATGTAGTATTGCCTAAACAGGTAAAGCAACGTAAATATTTTGATACTATTGAGGGTAAGCAAATTTTATTACATACTATTGCTCATATCGAATATAGTGCTATTGATTTAGCTATTGATGCAAGTTTGAGATTTCCCAATATGCCAAAAGATTTTTATGATGATTGGTTGGAAGTAGCCAATGATGAAGTAAGACATTTTGAGATGATAGAATCAGTAATGCACCAAACTGGGGTTTCATATGGTGATTTTGAAGTGCATACAAATTTATTTGAGGCAATGAAAAATACTACCACTTTAGTTGAGCGAATGGCAATAGTACCACGATATTTAGAAGCTAATGGACTTGATCAAAATCCAAAGATCATCAAAAAGCTTGAATCTAATCCTGATAAGCTTAATCAGCAAATTTTAGAACTACTCTATATCATTTTAGAAGAAGAGGTTGATCATGTGAAAAAAGGGGATAAGTGGTTTAAATATGCTTGTGAACAAGAGAATCTTGAACCAAATAGTACGTATATAGAATTACTTGAAAAGTATTACCCTGGATCCACACAAAAACATTTGCATTTGAATTTTGAAGCAAGAAAAAAAGCCGGTTTTAGTTGCGATGAACTAAAACGACTTTCTAATCAAGAAGAGTGTGTTTAGTCAAACCAATTCTTCACTTTATCAAACATTGTTTCAAAGATCGACTCGTGAGGTTTGCTTTCAATTCCAAAACTCTCTTGAAGCTTTTCTAATAGCTCTTTTTGTTCATTGTTTAATGAAGTAGGGTATTGAATTTTGATCTGTACAATTAAATTCCCTCGTGCATTTCCTTGAACAGATTTAATCCCTTCATTTCTAAAAGTAAATTGTTCTTTA
The DNA here is from genome assembly GCA_050304095.1 of Arcobacteraceae bacterium. Classification (GTDB taxonomy): domain Bacteria; phylum Campylobacterota; class Campylobacteria; order Campylobacterales; family Arcobacteraceae; genus JAYEFX01. The sequence goes on from JBNLDA010000001.1 coordinate 21,529, forward strand.
TCTTTTGTTCCTTGAGGAATTTTAAGTTCTAATTCACCTCGTAGACCTGGAATGGTGATCGTATCACCAAGTGCTACTTGAGTAAAGAATAATGGTACTTCATAGTAAATATCACTTCCATGTCTTATGAAGTGTTTATCTTCTTTTACAGATATCTCGATGTATAGGTCACCTCTTGAGCCATCTGGAGCAATATTTCCTTTTCCTCCAACTCTCATTCGGTTTCCGTTATCGATTCCCTCAGGAATATTCACTTCAAAAGTCTCAGTGACTTCTTCATATCCTAAACCGTTACAATCAGAACATTTTTCTGCTACTTCTTGCCCTGAACCGTGACAAGCTGGACATGTTTGAGCGAAGGTCATAAATCCTTGTCTCATAGAAACTTGTCCTGCACCATTACAGGTTCTACAAGTAGACATCTTACCACCTTTAGCTCCAGTTCCTTTACAAGATTTACAAGCTTTTTTATATTTGTAAGATATGTCTTTTTTACATCCAAATACGGCTTCATTAAAGTCAATGTTGATTTGTGTAGCCATATCGAGGTTATAGTTATATGATTTTCTTTGTCTTTGACGTCTTGATCCACCACCAAAGGCTGAACCAAACATCTCTTCAAAGATTGATCCAAGATCATCAAATCCAGCACTGCTGAATCCTCCACCATGACCATGTCCCTCTAATCCAGCTTTACCATACCTATCATATAGTGCTCGTTTCTCATCATCACTTAATACTTGATAGGCTTCATTAACAGCTTTAAACATTTCTTCAGCTTCATTGTCATCTGGATTTTTATCTGGGTGATATTTCATAGCCATTTTTCTGTAGGCTTTTTTGATAGTTCCTTTGTCGCTATCTCTAGAAACTTCTAATAATTCGTAATAATCCAATTCAGTCAATTTTCCACTCCATAAACGTTAAGTTTTGTTATTATTTCCGCGATTTTATCCAAATGTGGATATAATTGAGCTTATGAAAAAAGGTTTAGAAAAATTTTATGCTTTGGTTGATGCTTTTGAAGCATTGCCGACAATTGGTAAAAAATCTGCATTGCGATTAGCATATCATGTAGTAATGCATGATACATATACGGGAATCAAATTAGCTCATTCAATTGAAAATGCTATTGGATCAATAACAAAATGTTCAAAATGCAACGGAATAAGTGAACATGAGATTTGTGAAGTGTGTCTTGATGATACAAGAGAAGATCAAATTTTATGTTTAGTGCAAAATGCGAAAGATATTTTTGTTTTGGAAGAATCTAAACAGTTCAATGGATTTTATTTTGTGATGGAAGAATTAGATGCAATTTTACTGCAAAATCTTGAGAATCTAGTTAAGGAAAGACAAATTAAAGAGATTTTATTCGCTTTAACTCCAAGCTTAGCCAATGATGCATTTATTTTATATATAGAAGATAAGCTTAAAGCATTTGATATATCATTTACGCAGATCGCTCAAGGGGTTCCAACTGGTGTGAGCTTGGATAATGTTGATTTACTATCTTTGAGTAAAGCTATTCAAAGTAAAGTGCATATTTAATTATTTTTGAGTATAATCTTTCACTATGGATGAAAAAATAGTTTGTCAAAAGTGTAAATACTATTATGTTACTTGGGAACAGAATAAACCCCATGGTTGTAAGGCCTATGGATTCAAATCTGCAACAATACCCTCAACTGTTGTAAAACAAAGTAGTGGAATAGCGTGTAGTTTTTATACTTTAAAACACAATAAATAGTCAGGAATACTATGAAAATTAACGAACACTTAGCGTTGTTTCTTGAAAATAAAAATACTGTGCTTCTTGGTTGGATGAATTACCAACCTGTAGAAGATGTTCTAAACTCTCTAAAAATAGATAAAGATCAATTTGTTATACAATATGCTAATCAAGTATTTGATTTTTATATGGAAGTTATTGAAGATGATTCTAAAATTGGAAATTGTCCAGCATTAAAAGATCTTATTGTATATTTAAAAGACAACAATGTCTCATCAAGCCAATTATTCGTTTTATGTAACGGTTTTAGATATGCAATAGTACAACTAGCTTATGATAAATCAATCATTAATTTGGATATTGAAAAAGAGATCAATTATTTATTTGAAAACAACTTTAAAGGGGTGTTGGATATTTACTTTAACACCATTAATGAGGTTGAATTAAAATTAGCCAAAACAGTAAAAATGATGAGTGAGCACATAATCTCATCTCAAACTGACACAAAAGGTATTATCACACATGTTTCCGATGCTTTTTGTAAGATTAGTGGTTATAGTGCGCAAGAATTGATTGGACAACCACACAATATCATTCGACACCCAAATACTCCATCAAGAGTCTTCAAAGATCTATGGGATACGATCCAATCAGGTAAAACATGGCGTGGTGAAATTGAAAATATGGATAAAAATGGTAAATCTTATTGGGTAGATGCAACGATTGAGCCAATTTTTAAAGATGATACGATTATAGGATATAACGCGGTAAGACAAGATATTACCTCTAAAAAATTAGTTCAGTCACAGCAACATATGATCATTGAACAATCAAAGTCTGCAGCTATGGGAGAGATGATTTCTATGATCGCTCATCAATGGCGACAACCATTGCAAGCAGTCTCGATATTGGTTCAAAAACTTCCACTAACAAAAATGATCGATGGAGAATTAACTGACGAAGCACTTGATCAAGTAGTTGAAGATGTAAGTGTTCAGTTGAATTATATGTCTAAAACGATTGATGATTTTAGAAATTTCTTTAAACCAAACAAAGAAAAAGAACATATTGTAGTATCGGAATTGATCGCAAAAGTAAAAGATTTCTTGGCATATATGTTGAAGATTGATCAAATTGATTTTATCGTTGAATATGAAAATGATGTGGATGTACGTATATATATTAATGAAATTGTACAAGTATTGATCAATATCATTAAAAATGCTCGTGATGCGATGATTGAAAATAAGATTGAAAATCGAAAAATCATCATTAGATTTGCACAAATTGATAATGATTTAGTTTTAACGATTGAAGATAATGCAGGTGGAATACCACAAGATGTTTTAGGGAAAATATTTGAACCATATTTTTCTACGAAATTTAATAAGAATGGTACAGGCTTGGGTCTTTATATGAGTAAAACAATCGTTGAAGAACATAGTCATGGAATGATAAAAGCACAAAATGGTGAGAATGGTGCCATTTTTACAATAAACTTACCACTATAAAAGGATTGAAATTTGTTATATGAAGAATTAAAAGTTAAATGTAACCACTTGGGTTTTTCCAATTTAGAGGACTTTGCTAAATATATTGGAGTTACTGCTTCAGATGTTTTGGAATGGGAAGAAAAAGATACTGTTCCATATACGGTGTCATTGATTATCCATTTACTCAATAATGAAAAAGAAGTACCAGTTGCAAATTCATTAGATGCAATGGTAGAAGAGTGTTTACCATTGGCAACATTACTTGAAGAAGCATCAAGTTTTCCACATAAACTTGAAGAGATGTTCTTACTTCAAAAAGAATTAAATGATAATACTAATGGTAAAAATTGGGAGTTGGGAGTTAATAAATTTGATAAAGAGATAAATTGGCTAAGATGTATTCATATGGAAGTAGCTGAATTGATTGATTCAACTCCTTGGAAACATTGGAAAAATATTAAAGATGATCCAGATATGAACAATATCCATGTAGAATTAGTTGATATTTGGCACTTTTTGATGAGTTATGTTCTCTCTGAAACAAATATTCCAAAAGCAGTTTCATTGGTCAATACACATTGTATCTATGAAGCGAGTGAAGATTTAGATATCAAATTACTTATTAAAGAAACGGAAAAATTATCATATATTGCTTTAGCAATTCAAACTGGAAATATGCCTTCATTTAGTGGAATAGAGAGGTTTATTGATCAATTTTTTAGATGTTGTAAGATCTCTGGTCTTAGTTTTACATGGCTACAAAAACTTTATATTGGTAAAAATTGTTTGAATCAATTTAGGCAAGATAATGGGTATAAAGAAGGTACCTATATAAAAGTCTGGAATGGTGATGAGGATAATGTTGTTATGGTAGCACTTCTAGAACAAATGGAAAATGTTAGCTTCAATGTTCTCTATGAAGCTTTACAAGAAAAGTATGATCAAGCAAAGTAATTGCTTGATCGTTGAATCATAAACTTATCTGTATTCGTCTTTAAACTTCACATACCGAGCAGCATGCTCAATCAAGCCATCAACTTCATCTTGAGACAATGTTCTTACTACTTTAGCTGGACTTCCAACTATCAAACTATGTGGTGGAAATACTTTATTGCTAGTTACGAGTGAATGAGCTCCAACGATACTACCTTTTCCAATAACGGCTCCATCTAGGATTGTAGCACTCATGCCAATTAAACAACCATCTTCAATGGTACATCCGTGGAGCATTACCTTGTGTCCTATTGTGACATCATTTCCAATTATTGTTGGATTTCCATCGCTCATATCTTCTTTTTTATAGTGAGTGACATGTACCATAGATAAGTCTTGAATAGAGGTTCGATCTCCAATTTCAATTTTATGAACATCACCCCTTACAACAGTTCCAAACCAAATAGAACTATCTTCACCAATAGTTACATTACCAATAATATCTGCACTTGGAGCGATCCAAGAGTTTTTGCCAATTTTAGGGAACCATTGTTTAAATTTTAAAAGCATTACTTTTCACCTTTATATTCTAATATTACAGGCTTTGAATAGTTTGGTACATTGTCATAAGTAAATATCCCATAATATTTATTCATATTTGTAGTTCCAAAATCATCAAAGGTATAATTGTCTTTACCTGCATAAATTTTGTCACCATCTAGATGATTTGTAGGAGGATTAAATCTGTTTCTTACGACGTAAGTACCAACAAAGTCTTTATCAATTGGATTATCCCAAATGATTTTTGTCATATTGTTTTCTATCTTATAAGATACATTACTTACTTGATCAACAGGTTTTTTTCTTTTTCCTATGTACTTAATAATAAGTTTTACAGATTCTTTATCATCCTTACCATACCAATTCACCAAATGATTTTTACTTATAGCAGAAGTTGGTTTAATAAGAAATATGGCTTCTTTATTTTTTCGGTGCATATTTTGCAAATTTAAAATTGAATAATTATCAAAGATAAATTTATGTGTTTTATTTTTTTGAAGATCGGCTCTACTTACTTCATATCCAATAAATTCGATACGATCACGATTTTGAATGTTTTGATAATTGATATCATCTATCTCAACAAATTCTAAATTATAACGGATATCTTGTGTTGAATTTGTGGTGTTTTTATTTTTGATTTTAATATATGCATCAGTAATAATAGTAGTATCTGGATTAGGTAGAGCTGAGAGGTCAAAACTCATTAAACCATAAATTTTATTGTTGTCTTTATCAAATCCACAAGCTAATTGTTCATGATTCATAGTTTCAGGTGAAACTGTAGAAACTCTACTCACTTCAACAATTAATTCTTCTCTAGGAATAGTGTATATGATGTCAATATTTGGTCTATAATGAATTCCTCCTCCAAAATTTCCATATCCAAGGTCAAACATCATCATTTGAGAATCTCTACCTTCTGGTAGTTGTGTAGGTCCAGAAATTTTAAAGATCACTTTTTTTCTTTTAAGTAGTTTTTGCAAAATAATCTTTTCGCATTCATTAAAATTCCAATGACTCCAAATTCCTTGGGTAAGTTTTTCAGATGGTATAGTTTGTCCTAAAGTTTGTATGATTTTTGCTTTAGCCACTTGATCATAATCAGTTATTTCTGCTATGCTTTCATCATCAATAAAAGAGATCGACCATTCGCCATATTTTTCAATCTTTGCATTGACTCTATTGAGGGGATATAATGAAATCCGCACATCTTTAATAATTGCATTTTCTGGAATTCCGTCTAGATTGAACTGCATCATTCCATAGCTAATTCCTTTAGTTTCATTGATTCCAATGAATAAGGAATTTAATCCAAAATGTTTTCGATTTGTTTCAATAAGTTTTTGAGAAACATAACCAACATCTTGAGGAAGAGGGAAAATGGTCTTACTGAATTCATCTGCTTCAAGAAGAGTTTTTACTTTTGTTTTAGGTGCAAATGGTGATTTTATTCCTGTGATATTATCAACAGCACGTATATAATAATAGTAGGCAGTTCCACTGCTCAAATCAGTATCTGTATAATGTAAATCATTTGTTTGAGCAATCATATTGGCACAATTACATGCTTCTTTATTTTCTTTATTTCTAAAAATTTGAAAAAAGATATTTTTGTTTTCAAATGTATAATCCCAATGAAGAGTGACCTCATTTGAACTATATTGATCAATATGAAAATTTGTTACTCTTTTAGGTGCTATTTTAGAATAATTTTGTGCTTCTCCCAATGCGTGTAAAAGGGCAGGTATATTTTCGTTAATTGATTCTTTCATGTTTTGCATAAAATCTGGAATATTTCTTGTTCCTACTTCAACAACGGCACCTATAATACCTTTGCTATAATAATATTCTCTACCGCTTCCTGAAATTAATTTTGTTGGTGGTTTCCCTCTATGTATACCATATTTTCTACCAGTAATCTTTGATATTTCATAGTTCATATTGGCACATAAAGCATTTAAATCTGTTCCATCGAGTTCAGCTTCATGATTAAATTTATGTGCAGGGAAAAAGACATTTCCTTGAGAGTGATAGTCTAAAGCTATGGTGATGTTGTCATGTGCATCTACAAAGTTTTTCATTGAGCGTGTTTCGGGTTCACTAAATGGCTCTGGACCACTATAAACATTTGAAGAAGTATTGGTGATTTTAGTATAGCCAACTGAAAAATTTCTATTTAGATCAACCCCATAAGTACCATCGCCATTATTACGTCTATTTTTCCTCCAGAAAGAAAAATGTTTTTGACTATACTCGAAACCATCTGGATTTAAACATGGAACAATATAAAGAGTATTCTTTGTTAATGTTTTTAGTATTTTTGGATTTTTATTATAATTATTTAAAAGATATTCAATAAAATGTACAGCTAATTCATTTCCAATCCATTCTCTAGCATGAATAGTTCCTGTATAAAGAAGAGCAGGTTTTAGATCTGCATTTTCTACATTTAATGAAATAGTTGCAAGAATAATATCTCGATCTTCCCAAGTTTTCCCTATATTTTGTATAGTGATTAAACTTGGATGATCTTTAACACATTGTTTTAAGAACTCAACTGTTTGGTCATATGACTTATACTGTTGCTTCATTTACCATTAGCCTTTTTATAAGATTGCCATACATCAACCATTCTATTAACTATCTTAGCTGTAAAACCTTTGACGTGAATAAATAAATCAGGTTGGGTTTCTAATATCTCTATAGCTTCTTTTTTTGTAAAAGTTTTATAGATTTTCTTGATTTTCTTTTCCCCAACTCCTTTTGTTTGTTTTAAAATTTTAGCTAATTGATCTTTAGTTAAGTGAATTTCAATAGATTGTGAAGCTTCATCATCACTTGGTGGTATCTCTTCATCCAAATTTTGAACTTTAATGCTTTTTAAGTTTTTGAGTGCAAATTTATCTTGAAAGTTCCATTTCTCACTAGGCCACTCTTCATATAATCTTGGAATTACATCGTAAATTTTGTATTTACTATCCAATTCATGGATGTAAACTTCTTTTTTCCCGTAGATTTTCTTCTTTTTGCCAAAATATGCACCATCATAACTTGGACTATAGGCCCCAAAAGTTATATGTCTCATAGTTCGAAGTAATGATGAATCAATCTTACTTAATTCTTCCCAATTAAACATTGGAATATGAGGTTTTCTAAATCTACCTTTACTAAGACTCCACATTAAATATTGTCCAATCCAATCTCTAACATAAGGAAATGCTGCAAATGCTGTTGCACATTCCAATATCCTTACTTTGCCATCTTTTCCATATGCGACATCACAAGCCCAGTATTCAGCACGTGCAGCTTTACTTACTTTAACTGCAAGATCAAGTACAGATTTTGGTACATCCATATAATCCATTGATCCACCCTGACTAGTGTTTGTAAGCCATGCCCCTTGAGGTGGTCTTCTCCAAAATGCACAAATTGGTTTATGACCAATAAGCATCACTCTGATATCGGCTTCCATAGGAATAAAATCTTGAAAATACATTGGATGGTATTTTTTCTCATCAAATAATGCACGTGCTTCTTTATAATTATCGACTTTGTGAACAAAATATCCACCATAGTTTGATGGTCCATAAGATTTTTTTACAATCTTTGGATATTTGCATTTTTGTAAGAATTTATCGCCATTCTCTCTATTGTAGTAAATATAGGTTTTTGGTACAGGCAAATTGTATTTCCACGCAAATCGTGTTACATTTTCTTTTGATTTATTTGAAAATTGAGTATCAAGACTTGGAATAAATCGAACATTTGGCAACTCCCTTGAAATTTGTCTAAATGTTTCATAAGCAGTTGCAGGAATATTACCAATCAATACATCAATTTTCTTTCTTTTGACTTCATTGATGAATCTTTTTTTATCTTTTCCCCAATGGTACGTTACTGTTTCAATTTTATTTGGCCAACCTTTAAAATTCGAGTGATCGAAAAATCTTAAAACATGATCTAAGTATAAGAATCCTAATTTTGGCAGTTGTTTGTTGTTGAGTCCCATTATTTAATTTCTCCTATTTTAATTTATTTTTTTGTTTTTCTATCAATTAGATCAACAATTAAGTCAATTTTTTTATCATTGAAATCCAACCCCATTTTTTCTTGTTCAGGTGTTGCAAATGCTGGGATTCCATTCACTTCTAATACAATGTATTCTTCTTTTTCTCTATCATAAATAATGTCTACACCAGCAATATCGGCCCCACAAATTTTTGCAGCTTTAATGGCGATATCTACAATTTCATCATTTGCTTCTCTTAAAAATATTGATCCACCACTAGTGATATTAGTTCGCCAATCTTCTCCACCAGCTTTTCTTCCATAACAACTGACAAATTGTCCATCAACGATATCTACTCTAAAATCTGTTCTGTCATAATCAATGAATTTTTCAACATAAAAATATCGTAAATCCATTTGATTCAAAAATGGTAAAAGCATATCTAAATTAGCTTCGTTTTCGATTTTCGTTAGACCAACTCCACCCCAACCATCTGTTGGTTTGTAAACCATTTTGTCCCATTTTTTAATGATTTTTTTTAATTGGTGCGAATCATCTCTATGACATAATTTATAATCTGCAGTCGGTATTCCATGTTTACGAAGCATAAATGTTGTATGAAATTTGTCTTCTGTTAATTTAAAAGCTTCAAAGGTGTTTATCATAGGAATAACTCTATTAAGTGCTTCATATAAATATACTTGATATTGAGTTTGTTCTCCAGCATTGTATGAAAAAAATAGGTCAAGATTGTCTAATTTTTCTTTATTGTATAGTATGTGTCCATTTTTAGCTATTGCATGTCTTAAGTTAACATCATTAAGTACATCAATGTCTCTTTGCTTTAGTTTTTTAATGATTTTTTCACCAATTTTCTCACCACCACTATTGGAATAAAGCCACATACCAATTTTTCTATTTTTCATTCTTTCTCTCTTTAAAAACTTAAATGTATTTGATGGTGTTTTAAAATTTTCGTCATCATCACAATTCTTTGTTCAAAACTACTTTTTAAAGCTCTTTCATGAATTGTATGATCACCATCACCAAAAGGACCGAAACCATCTAATGTAGTTACTCCATTACTAGCAACTATGTTTGCATCACTTACGCCGCCTCTATTTTCAGTAAGTAATTGTTCATTAGTGATTCTTTGAAGCACAGATATTAACTTATCTTGGTTACAATTGTGTTCCATTACATCTCTTTGGATAAGACCATTTAAAATAGATTTTGTTCCTTCTACGTATGAAGTATTTGTAATTTTCTCAAGAGCATTTAGTAATCTATCTCTCTGTCTATTTTGCGTATAGCGAAGTTCTAAGAGTAGTTCGCATTTTGGGCTAATTGTATTGGCTCCAATCCCACCATTAATTTTCCCAACATTGACTGTCGTACCTTGTTCAAGGTTAGTTAGTTTTGTAAGTTCTTGAAGTTTATAAGAAGCCTCTAGATTTGCATTGATCCCCTCAGAATATCTTACACCAGCATGTGAAGCTTTTCCTTCGATAGTTATTGTAAATGTACCAACACCTTTTCGTCCAGTAACAATTTCAAGGTTTTTCCCTGCTGCTTCAAAGACAAAACAATAATCATAATCTTTAGCTATTGAGGCTGTAAGGTGCTTGGAATCATCGCTTCCAGTTTCTTCATCTGAAACTAAAAGCATATCAATGTTTTTAATTTCTTTGGTATCTATAAAAATATTTCGTAGTGACTGTAAAGCTACTATATTTCCACCTTTCATATCACAAACTCCAGGTCCATATATCCATTCATCATCTTGGGTAAAATTTTCAAATTCTCCTAAAGGAAATACGGTATCATTGTGACCTAAAAGGAGAATTTTGACTCCATCAACTTTTGGAGATTGGAATAAGAGATGATCTCCTATCAAATCTCTTTTATATCTTGTTGTTTCAAAATTGAGTGCTTCAAACCACTGTTGCATTAAGTTCCCAACCTCATCAACGCCTGTTTTGTTTTTAGTATATGAATTTATACTGCATAGTGTTTGTAGGTCATTTAAGTATGTCATGAATTGCCCAAATAAATAAATTTGTGGCAATTATATATAAAGAGAAGCGATGGTTTGGTTACAAGAGTATATAAGCAAGGAGTGAATCCTTGCTTGAGTATTTATTTATTTTTTTTAGATCCAGCGATAATGAATCGTAAAGCATTTAATCGAATGAAACCTTCTGCATCTGCTTGGTTATAAACTTCATCTTCTTCAAATGTTGAATACGCATCATCATAAAGAGATTTAGAAGATTCTCTACCTACAACTGTTACATTTCCTTTGTAAAGTTTTACTTTAACAGAACCTTCTACAGTTTCTTGAGTTTGGTCAATTGCTGCTTGAAGCATTTCTCGCTCTGGAGAGAACCAGTATCCTTGATAGATTAGTTTTGCATATCTTGGCATTAATTCATCTTTTAAGTGTGCTTCTTCTCTATCTAAACAAATAGATTCGATCGCTCTGTGAGCTTTAAGCATAATTGTTCCACCTGGAGTTTCATAACAACCTCTAGCTTTCATACCTACATATCTATTTTCAACAATATCAACTCGACCAATACCGTGTTTATTACCATATTCATTTAATTTTGCCAATAAAGTTGCAGGTGACATCTCTTCACCATTAATTGAGATTGGATCACCATTTTTATATCCAATAGTTAAGTATTCTGCTTCGTCAGGAGCTTCTTCAGGAGAGTTTGTCCATAGCCACATTGAATCTTCAGGCTCATTGTTTGGATTTTCTAAATGTAATCCCTCATAAGAGATATGTAAAAGGTTTGCATCCATAGAATAAGGACTAATTTTTGGATTTCCATTTTCATCTACGTGTTTTTGTGAAATCTCAATATTATGTTCTTTTGCATATGCTAGAAGTTTTTCTCTAGAGTTTAGATCCCATTCTCTCCATGGTGCGATCACTTTAATATCTGGTCGTAGAGCTAAAGCTCCAAGTTCGAATCTTACTTGGTCGTTTCCTTTTCCAGTTGCCCCATGACTTACTGCATCTGCTCCAGTTTCATTTGCTATATCAATAAGTTTTTTTGCGATCAATGGTCTTGCAATAGAAGTTCCAAGTAAATATTCACCTTCATAAATCGCATTAGCTCTAAACATTGGGAATACATAATCTTTTACGAATTCTTCTTTGATATCTAAAATATATACATTTTCTGGTTTGATTCCACAAGCTAAAGCTTTTGTTCTTGCTGGTTCAACTTCTTCACCTTGACCTAAATCTGCAGTGAAAGTTACTACCTCTGCATTATATTCATCTTGTAGCCATTTTAAAATAATACTAGTGTCTAGTCCACCACTATAAGCTAAAACTACTTTGTTTACATTTTTCTTTGCCATGTTTACTCCATTGATCAATGTAAGAAATTCTTACATGAAAAAAATTAAATTCAATTGGCGTTATTTTATCTAAATATAGCTATAATCTTGGTTATGAGAATTGATAAATTTTTAAATGCAGTGAATATCACAAAGCGTCGTTCTATTGCAGAAGACATGTGTGACCATAAAGTGGTTTCTATCAATAATATGGTAGTAAAAAAAGCCAAAGAAGTGAAAGTAGGGGATACTATTCAAATCCAATATTTGGATTATATGGATGAGTTTGAAGTATTGCAAATACCTACAACTAAATCAACACCAAAATCAAAACAAAGCGAATATGTAAAGCAAACAAAAGGAAGAGAAAATG
>JBNLDA010000002.1:0-17475 GCA_050304095.1 Arcobacteraceae bacterium
GGTCTTACAAAAACAGCAATGTTCTCTCCAGTCTCTGGTTTTCCTTTGATTCTTACTTTGTTATTGAGATATTTTACGATATCCTCTGTCTTAATTTTTGCCATGATTGATCCTCTTGAATAATAATTTTAATTTTATCTTAATAAATATAGATATTCAACAAGAAATATATTTTTATGATTTATTTATGTTTTACAACATATTTAACAAATGATATATCTATAGATATCACATTTATAGTATTTTTATGATTTTTTTAAAAAAAATTTTTATATGTTATATTACATAAATATTGCTACTTTTCTTTTAATAAAAAAGTAGCTACACTTCAAAAAAGGAATATAATGTTTTGGAAATCATTTTTATTAATACTTATTTTCACATTGATACTCCATAGTGAAGATAAAACAGTCTATACAAAATTTGAACAATCTGATCATGAAATTGCAGTTTATTTAGTCAATACAAATCTTTTTCATATCACTTGTAAAATTGATCTCAAATTCATTTCTACAAAACATAATAATTCAAAAACAATCTTCAAAAGTTTTCAGTATAACTCCAAAACTAAAATTGCTTCTTTTCCGCGAACGGAAGGAAAATATAAGATTCACAGCCATTATAAATGGAGTTTAGGCACAATGGATGCAGTGCATACATCCAATTATTTATATAGGCTCCCTTATGCACTTAATACTATTCAAACTGTGACACAAGGTTTTAACGGTAAAGCAACCCACACTGGTGAATCTCAATATGCCGTTGATTTTGATCTAAAAAAAGGAACAAAGGTCTATGCAGCACGCGATGGAATAGTGGTTAAAATAAAAGAAGACTCAAGTAAAGTAGGGCAAACTAAATCATTTGCTCGTTTTTCAAATTATATCACCATACGACAACCAGATAACACCTACGCCACCTATGGACATTTGAAAAAGAATGGAGTTATCGTCAAAGTTGGGGATAAGATTTCTAGAGGACAACATATTGGTTACTCAGGAAATACAGGCTATTCAACAGGAGAGCATCTGCATTTTGTTGTTTATAAATCAAAAGATCATCAAAGTAGAGTCTCCCTTCCAATTAAATTCATTTCAAGTGGTACAACGATCAATAATCCATTAAAAGGGCATAAATATAAAGCTACCAATTAAGCAATATTAAACAGCGATTCTTTGGTAACGATAATATATTTTTTATCCAACGTTGTAGGAAATTTTTCACTCGTTCTTTTTAAATTATTGTATTGGATTTTTGCCATTGCTTGACTTTCCCAAAATATTTGCACAAAAGTAATCGTTTTTTTATCATAAGCAACTAGATCAATCACATTATCACTGTTATCCCACCAAGAGCCAATTTGTAAAGGCTCATATCCAAATATCTTTTTTTGATTGGCGTAAACATATTCTTTGATCGCACTTTTATAATTTTGCGCCACAGTTTGAGTTACAAACTTATCTTGGATCAATTTAGTGACAACATCCAAATCCATCTCTCTGAGTGAAGTAATATTGGTATAAATATAAGAGAACCAAAATTTCACGGCATTATCGCAAATGATATAACGACCAAATTTAGAACTACTTGATTCTTCATTGATTGGAACTATTTTTTTGATCACCATCATTGAAACAAGTTTATTCAAATATCTTGTTAAATAGGTTGATTTCAGTTCCAAAGTATTGGCTATATCTCCAATTTTAGAATTACCTTGAGCAATCGCATGCAATATCGATCCATAGGTTCCAATTTCATTGAGTTCTGCTTTTAATATATCAATTCCAAGTGAGCTTAGAAATCCATTATTGGATAAAAAAAGATTATACACATTTTCTGAAAACTCTTTTTTAGGATTATAATACTTGAGAAAATAAGGAGAGGTTCCAAGAAGTGAATACAAATATATCTGATCGATTTGTGAGATATTAGGGAAGAACTGTTTGATAGAAGCAAAAGGTAAAGCATCAAGTTCTAAATATAAATTCGTGATACTTTTAAACTTTTTTGCTTGTATATCATCAAATAAAAGAGAACTTGAAATGATGATTTGAATATTTTTTTTACTTAACTTCTTTTTCCAATATTCAACTAACTTCTCTAAAGCTTCTTTGTCTACCTTTAGAATTTGATGAAAATCATCAAACACAATTACCATTTTTTCATCATAATTATACTTACTCAACAACTGTAATATTTGTTCAAAATTACTTACTGTTGAATTAAAACTTCCTTGATAAAAATATTGATTAATTTTATTGGCCATTTGAGTAAAAAAAATGGTTGGTAACATCTCAAAACTTGAAAAATATAGTCGCTTTTTATCATTTAAAAATTGATTTAAAAGAGCTGTTTTCCCAATAAAAGATGATCCAAAGAGTAGATCAATATTTGCATTTGGAGATTGAAAACTTTTTTCTAATAATTCTAATTCATTTTTTCTTCCAACAAACATCTCTTCCCTTTTTATTTATGTTATTCTACATAATGAGAAATATTAATTTGCTGAAAAGAGCTATTAAAGGGGTTGATCAAAAACAATTTTCTGTTTTTGATCAAACAATTTAAAATGCAGAGAACACTTTTTGGATAAGGGAACTACTTTGCATCATTGGGTTAGCTCTTATGGCTTGTTCTTTTTGTTCGATCATTTTCATCAATCCATCAATTGCTTTATTGGTTACATAAGAATCCAAATCTTCATCCTCTTTACTAGGCAATACTGAACCAAACCCTAAAGAATTGGCAATTCCAGTTACTTGATCGTTTTGCAAAGCTCCAGCATTGTTTTTATAAAAACTTTGAAATGCTGAATAGTATTGTGCCACACTGTTTTGACTCATACTCTCTTTAACTATTGGGGTAATCGTTGCTTGTAATTGCTTTGTAGAGCTATCTCTAAAATACTGCGTTGCAGCATTATCTGGACCACTTAGAATCTTTTGTGCATCATTAATACTCATATTAGTGATACTATCTGCAAAAATTTTAGCTGTCTTGGGCGCAGCAGCTGTTGCGGCATTATTCAATGCCAGAATAAGATCATCGACATATTTATCTCCACCAACTTTTCGAACCAAGTTTGCCGTGGTTTGTAAGCTTTCAGGTAATCCAATTTTTACTAAAGGATTATTCAAATATCCATTTTGTGCTCCCAAAGAATTAACCGCATAATCAACACCTACATTCAAAGCTTGCTTCAATGCCCCAGTCATATCTGTATTTGTTAGATTTGTTGAAGATGAAGAAGTGGCTTGAGTTGTCGTTGGTTTTGCAACTGTATTGTTTAAAATCGAGCCTAGACTATCCTGCCAACCAGCATTAGCGATTGTTGTGCAAGCTATTATTGTCGTTGCTATAGTGAGTTTTTTCATTGTAAACCTTTTTATAATATCAATTATTATAGATCAAATTTTGTTAACAATCTCTTAGCTTCTAAAGCTATATAAAGTTCTTCATTGGTTGCTATATTTAAAATAGTAATTTTGCTTTTCTTTGTAGATATAATTTGTTCTGATTTTTCATTTTTAGTACAATCAATATTTATTCCAAGTGCATTTGAAATTTTATTACAAACCATTTCTCGAATTAAAGGACTATGTTCTCCAATCCCTCCACTAAAGATAATTGCATCGATTTTTCCCTCTAAAGTTATATAGTATGCCCCTATATATTTTGCAATTCTTTGAACAAACATATCCAATGCTAATTGTGATCTTTTATCATTATTTTGTGCATCATCAATAATCTGACGCATATCACTTTTTCCACAAATACCTTTAAGACCACTCTCTTTATTTAAAAGTCGTTCTATACTTTTTGCATCCATTTGGAGATGACTTTGTAAATACAATACAATCGCTGGATCGATATCGCCACAACGAGTTCCCATAACAAGCCCTTGCATAGGTGTGAATCCCATACTTGTATCAATTGATTGGCCATTTTGAATAGCACACATACTTGCTCCATTTCCTAAATGCAAGGTAATACAATTGAATTGTTCATATTCAATATTGAGTAGTTGAGAAGCTTTTTTAGAAATAAAGGCGTGAGAGCTTCCATGAAAACCATATTTTCGTATATGATGTACCTCATATAATTCATATGGCAAAGCATACATAAATGCAGCATTAGGTAACGTATGATGAAAAGCGGTATCAAATACTGCTACTTGTACTTTTTGTGGAAACTTTTTTTGAAAGTATTTAATGGCTCTTGTATTATGAGGATTATGTAGTGGTGCCAAATGCTCTATACTATCTAGTTGTATTAATTTATTTTCAGTAATGATTATAGAGTCATGAAATATATCACCACCATGAACCACTCTATGAGCAAAGGCATCTATTTTGTCCAATGAATCGATGATCTTTGAATCTAAAAGCTTTTCAATCATACTATCCAAAGCAATATTATGATCGATCACTTCTTCAAGGGTATGATGAAATAAATCTTCTTTTGTAGTAGTATCATAAAGTTCTGCTTTAATTGAAGAACTTCCACAATTGATCACTAAAATTTTCATGACAATTCACATCCTAGATCATTGGCTTGAATCGCAGTGATAAGAACTGTATTTACTATATCTCTTACTTCACAACCTCGGCTCAAATCATTCACTGGTTTTCGCAATCCTTGCAAGACTGGACCAATAGCCACGGCATCCCCACTACTTCGCACTGCTTTATAAGTATTGTTTCCAGTATTTAAATCTGGGAAGATTAAAATATTGGCTTCACCTGCAATTTGACTATTTGGTAATTTCTTTTTAGCTATTGCTTTATTAGTTGCCGCATCATATTGAATAGGTCCCTCTATTTTTAAATTCGGATGAGATTGTTTGACTATTTTAGTTGCTTCAATCACTTTAGTTACATCTTCACCACTTCCAGAATCTCCAGTTGAATAAGAAAGCATCGCTATATTTGGATCAATACCAAAAGCCTTGGCACTATTAGCTGTACACAAAGCTATCTCGCTTAATTGTTGTGCATTTGGATCTTGCACGATCGCACAATCAGAGAATACCATTACTTGGGTATCTAAACACATAAAGAATAAACTAGACACAATACTTACTTCTGGCTTGGTTTTGATAATTTGTAAAGCTGGTCGTACCGTATTTGCTGTGGTATTAACTGCACCACTGACCATCCCATCGGCAATGCCTAAATGCACCATCATCGTTGCAAAATAAGTTTCATCTGTTTGCATTGTTTCTAATGCCTTATCGTAAGTCAATCCTTTTTCTTTTCGCAATTCATATAATGTATTTGCAAAAAGCTCTATTTGATCATAATTTTTAGGATCAATAATCTTAGATTCACTAATATCAAATCCCAATATTTGTGCTTTGTGTTTAATCTTTTGCTCATCTCCTACTAGTATAATATTGACTAAATGACTATTCAATAACGATTGAGTGGCTTCTAAAATTCTAGTATCAAAACTTTCAGGCAAGACAATTGTTTTTTTCTTTCCCTTTAGTCTTTGAGCCAACGAATATTCAAACATAATTGGAGTCATAATATCACTATGTGTATGCTCCAAACTTCTTTGCAAATATTGATCATTTACATATTTTTGAAATAGCCCCTTAACCACTTCAATTTTCTTACTATCTTTAGAGGTGATCTTTGGCTTGATTTGACTTACTTTAATTGCCGTGTCATAGGTATTGTCTTCACTTTTTAAAATAGGGATTCGAAGTTTTTCTAAACCATTTAAAACATTATAGACATGATTATTCAGCTCTATATTACCCGTAAGTAAAATACTACTGATACTAGGACTATTATGTGAGAATATTGAAGGGATAATTCCTAAAATAATATCGCTTCGATCAGCTGGAACAATCAAAAGATCATTCTCTTCAATAAAATCTAACATATTTTCAAGTCGCATCGCTGCCACTTTATGTTCATAAATAGATTTTTGCATCTCAGCATCAGTTCCAAATATTTTTTTGAGATTTAATTCTTTTTTCAATTGAGCTACAGTGATCACATCAAGTTTTTTCTCTTGAGGTAAACAAAATATTCCTATATCTAATTGTAAATCATCTATTTTACTTTGTAAACTTTCAATATTTGATGGATCTACTCTATTGACGAATGTTAGAAAATGGTTTGCTTTATTTTTACAAATATTATTATGTTCAATTTGAATGGTTTCAAGTATATGCTCATCTTCTTTGTTAAAACAATTCAATACACTCACAATTGGACTATTGAAATTCTTTGCTATTTTTAAATTGAGATCAAATTCATCAATTGCAGAGATCATATAAGCATCTATCCCTTCAATCAATACAAAATCATATTTACTTTCAAGTGCTTTAATCTTTTTAACCAATGTTTCATAAATGATATTAGTTTGATTATGAGAAAGATAGTTTTCAGCTTCATCCAGTGTAAAACCATACGATTCACTATATTTTTGATCAAGTTCAAAATGTTTGATCATAAAATTAATATCGTTGTCTTTTTTTTCTTTACTCTCTATGAGAGGTTTGAAAAATGCAATTTTATTAAATTTTGATTTGAGCAACTGCATAATACCAATTGCTATGATCAACTTACCAGAATAGGTGTCATTAGATAGGATATAAAGTGTTTTATTAGTCATCATAAAAAATTGTAGCATAGTTATGATTACAATTTATCCATAAAAACAAGCATAAAAAAAAGGCTTCTATTTCTAGAAACCTTTTTAGAGAAGTTGTAAATAATAAAAGGAGAGAGAAAAATTACTATTACAAAACTTCTTTTCACTTAAGTTGTAATGAAAATATACCATAGTTAATTAAAGTAAATCTTAATAGTTTTAATTAAATAAGATATTTTTAGTCTTATTTAAGATTCAAAAAACTTTTTTATAGATATTTTCCAGTAATTGTCCGCATTCTAGGTATTTATCTCTATAAGGTGTATTATACTCAGTTATAAGTGGTTTGTACTTTATATAGACATTCCAAACTTTCATCGCTGATTCAAGAGGTCTTCCTCTTCGTTTTAATTCAAATGAAGTTGCCCCATTGATCAAACCTTTGAGTATTAAAGAGTGTTGCTTGTCTATTTTTTTTAATTCTAACCATTGATGTTCTAATGTTTCATGTGCTTTTGCATACTCTTCATTAATGACCATTTGCATGAAATCATCACACGCTTTTTCTATATTCATCAAAAAGACAATGTTCCTTCGATTGAGAAGTTCGCTTTAGAATCAAGTTCAGCATGACTTAAAACTGCTATATTCAATCCAAACTTCTCAAAGATCTCTGATAATCTTTTTCTCAATGATGGATCTACAACCATAGCATATTTAGCGATCCCTTTTGCTTCTAATTGATCTGAAAGCTCTTTTGTCTTTGTTACAAGATCATTAATCTCACCAATACTTAACATCAATTGTGAAGTACCATGTTGCTCTTGAAGTTTCCCAATAAATTGTTGCTCTAGATCTGGTTTAATAGTTACTAAATGTAATATGCCATCCTCACCTTTGAACTTCTCCGTAATCATTCGATACAATTTACTTCTTACATGTTCTAAAAGTACATCAGGAGCTTTTGTAAATTCAGCGATATCTGCAACCGATTCAATGATAGTAAGCATATCTATAATAGGGATATTTTCATGCAATAGGTCTTTACAAACTTTTAATAATGTTCCATATGAAGTTACTTTCATTGCTTCTTCGATCACTATTGGGAAATCTTTTTTCAACATATCAATATTATCTACTATATCTTGTCGAGTGATTATATCCTCTGCATGTTTTTTAATTACTTCAGAGATATGTGTTGAAATGATCGTAGGGGCATCAACAACAGTAAATCCTTTCATTAAGGCTTCCTCTTTTTGTTCATGACCAATCCAAGTTGCATCAAGTCCAAATACTGGTTCTTTTACCTTTGTTCCTTTGATCTTTTCTGTTGCCACTCCACCCATCGCTAAAAGTTTTTCTGTTTCAACTTTTCCATTTACAATTGGAATTCTCTTTAAATAAAATTGATAATCATTTGGTTGTAAATTTGCATCATCTGAGATTCTAATTTGTGGGATCTTAAATCCAAGATCTTTGGCGATATTTTTTCTAATCCCTCTGATTTTATCAAGAAGTTCACTATCACCTTGTACAAGCTTCAATAATCTCAAACCAAGTTTAAGTTCAAGTACTTCCATCTTCATAATGTTTTCTAGAAGGTCTTCCTCTTTTGGTTGAGATTCTTTCATTTTTTGTTTTTTGATCTCATCAATATCTTTTTCTTTACCAGTTTTAGGCTTCTCTTTACTTCCACTAAACATTTGTGTTAATGTATTATCTTTACCATTATCAACCATATAAATAGTATATCCTGTGAAAATGAGCAATACCCCCATAACAAATAAGATTCCAGTTGGAAATCCTGGCACAAATGCAAAGAAAATTAGTCCAATTCCTACTAAAATTAATGCTTTGCTATCTTTTACTAATTGTACGATCGATTGATTTGCAAATCGATCTTCATCCATATTTGATCGTGTGATGATAATAGCTGTCGCAGTTGAAAGTACAAGTGCTGGAATTTGAGCTACTAGACCATCACCAATTGTTAAGATTGTATATATTTCTCCAGATTCAGCGGCAGTTAGATCATGAGAAAATATACCAATTAAAAGTCCACCAATTAAGTTTACAATGGTGATAATGATACCAGCAACGGCATCCCCTTTTACAAACTTACTTGATCCATCCATTGCTCCATAAAAGTTTGCCTCAGAAATCAACGAACGTCTTCTTATTTGAGCCTCTTTATCATCAATAAATCCAGCATTCAAATCTGCATCTATGGCCATTTGTTTTCCAGGCATTGAATCCAAGGTGAATCTTGCAGTAACTTCTGCAACTCTTGTAGCACCCTTTGTTACAACCATAAAATTAATTAAAACTAGAATGATAAAAACAATAATACCAATCACTAAATTTCCGCCAACAACAAATTCACCAAAAGCAGTGATAATATCACTCACAGCTTCAGGTCCATTATGCCCTTCACTCAAAATTGAACGTGTGGTTGCAATATTAAGTGAAAGTCTAAAAAGTGCCAAAATTAAAATCAATGTTGGAAATGTTGTTAGATCAGATGGTTTTTGAATATACATAGAGATCAAAAGGATTAATAACGACATAGTTAAAGATATCACAAGAAAAAAGTCAAGGGCAAGTTTTGGTAAAGGTACAATGATAATAGTTAAAATAGCAACAAAAAGTGCTACCATCACTAAATCTTTAGAAAAAATATTTCTGAAATTCACCTAAATACCTCAAAATGCTTTTAAAATTTATACGCAGAGTAATAAGGGGATATTTTAACAAAAAAAAGCTTGAAATACCGTTTCGATAGTTCAAGCTTTGAAACTTAATATTAGATTAATTTAAGTTTATCGTACAAAGTTCACTAATGACAACTCATTCATTTTTGAAATAGTTGAATATAATGCTGTATAAGTCATCTCTAAAGATTTTGATTCCATTGCTACTTTTGATAAATCTGCTCCAGCTACTTCTTGGTATAGAATATTAAAATGGGTAATTTTTGCACTTACACTATCTGCGGCTAGTTCAAAAATTCTATTTCTAGCTCCTAATACCGAGTGAGCAATATTGGCTGCATCATAGGCACTATCTACCATATCAACGGTTGATCGAAGTCCTATAGTTGTTGCTGTATCATCATTAGTATCAGTTTCAAGAGCTGTAATTATTGTATCAATATCATCGAAGAAACTATGTTTAGCTGTTAAAACTTGATTAGCTCCAGTTAAAGGAGTTGTAGTGAACATATATGGATCAACTGCAGTTCCACTACCACTTTCAGTCAAAGTATATGACTCTCCAGTAAGAATACCATTTGCATTAAATTGTCTTAATTGCACTGCACCACTTACTTGTAGACTCATTGGAGCAGTTCCTGTTCCACCTGTTACATGATCATCATGAATAGAAACCGTTCGATACTGATTCCCTTCAACTAATTCAACTTCGATGGTTCTTCCAAGTGTTCCAGCACTCAAAGTATCAGTTGTTTGTATTAATGTATTCGTAGAGACATCTAACGTCCATGTATCACCATTTTCATCAACTATAGCATCTCCTGCAGCAAACGTTAAACGATCATTTTGAAATGCTTTTGTTGCATGCCATTGTAAACCTTGTTCATCGATAATTGGATCACTAGCATTAAATGCAAATGTTTCACCCGTTGTTGCTTCAGAAGCAGTGTACATAAATACATCATATCCAGTAACACCTCTATCTCTATAAGTGTTAGGAGCAACAGCAATTGAACGTAACTGTGCATCCCCGTTATAAAAGATTTTTCCAGTGGCATCATCTTGAATAAATGGTCGTAAAGTAGTATCTGACCCTGCAAATATATATTCACCATTTGTTGATTCATTTGCTAAAGTTAAAAGATTCTCTCTAACACCATTAATATTAATTGCTACAGCCAATTTATCACTTGGATCCATTCCTGCATTAAGAGACTTTAAAACTTCTGATTTAATACTATCAATAGATAATTTTACTTCTCCAATTGAACTATCTGAAACAATATTTTGAGCATCAGTTTTTTCAATTTGAGTTTTTAAACCCTCATAAGTGCGAAGTTTATCGTTAATATAGAGTTCTCTTGCATATGTTCCTGAATCATCACTTCCGCGCTCAAGCTTCTTTCCAGTACTCATTTGATAACTAATTCTTTGACTCTCAGTATTTAAATTACCAAGTCTATAGATCATTTGATTTGTTACATCAATCATGTTACACCTCCGTAAAAAGGTTGTTTATTTGATCTGTTGTTAATGTTTCATCCAGATCTTGGGTTAAAAAAGTTCGAAGTTGCTCTTTTTTATTCAAAGCTTGATCGAGTTCTTTATCCATTCCAGGTTTATACGCACCGACACGTATTAACACTTCATTTTCCTTTATTAATGATAATACCCTTTTTAACTTTAAGAAATGTTGAAAATGTTCTTTTGATACAACTTTATCCATAACTCTTGAAGCTGATTTTAAGATATCTATTGGTGGATAAAAACCTTGTTCTGTTAATTCTCTAGTTAAAACAATATGTCCATCAAGAATCGATCTACTTTGATCTGCAATTGGATCACTCATATCATCTCCATCAACCAATACTGTGAAAAACGCTGTAATAGAGCCTTTTCTATTATTACCTGCTCGCTCCATAAGTTGCGGTAAAAGTGAAAAAACTGAAGGTGTGTATCCACCACGTCCTGGTGGTTCACCAGTACTAAGACCTATTTCTCTTTGAGCCATGGCAAATCGTGTTACAGAGTCCATCATCAATAAAACATCATGTCCTTTATCTCTAAAGAATTCAGCAATAGCCATAGCTGAAAATGCTCCATATTTTCTCATTAAAGCTGATTCATCACTTGTTGCAGTAACAATAATAGTATTATCAAGTTTATTTCCAAGGTTGTAATGGATGAATTCAGGGATCTCTCTTCCTCGCTCTCCTATAAGTGCAATAACTTTAATTTGCGCTTCACAACCTTTAACGATCATTCCCATTAATGTTGATTTACCAACCCCAGAACCAGCGAAAATTCCTACTTTTTGACCTTTTCCACACGTAAGCATTGTATCAATACTTTTTACACCTGTAGAAAATTTTTCATCAATTACCCCTCTTTCTAATGGCGTAATCGCTATTTTATTCATTGAAGAAGTCTCTTCAACATCAGTGATTTTGCCTTTGCTATCAATTGGTTCACCCAAAGCATTGACCACTCTACCAAGCAATCCATATCCACACTTTACAGATAATCCCTCTTTTTGTAAGTAAACTTTATCATCAGCTCGGAACCCTTCTATAAATGAAAAAGGTACTACGGTGAATTCTCCATCACCAATAGTAGCAACCATACCCAAAACTGTATGCTTTAGATCATTTGATTCAATTTTCACAATATCTCCAACAGCTACTTCAAGACCGGTAACTGTAATTGTTGTTGCGGAGATATGTTTAATCCTTCCAAATGGAACGATTAAATTATCAATATCAATACTATCTAATAGTGCGTCTAAATCTTTCATCACATTTTGTCACACAGTTTTTTATAAATATCATCATCAACACCTTGCAATTCTTGGCACTTCATCACCATCTCATCTCTTGAAGTTTTTTTCTGTTCTTCTTCATACAATTTTGCTAATTCATAATAAAGTCTTGGTTTATCTTTTGGTTTAATAGTTCTTGTTTGATTCAATGCTTCCTCTAAATATTCTAAAGCTTTGGCTTTATTGTTATTCTCTTTTGCTGCCATTGCAAGCTCAATTTCTACTGATGGAGAATAGATTTTGGCATTAAACTCATTTTGTTTATCATAAAGTTTTTTCAATATATCTTGAGCTTGAATTTTTTCATTTTTTCCATCTAAATAAAGATAATATTGATAATAAAAATCTATGATCATAGGATTTTGTGTGTTGGCTTCTATATAATCAGGGTGTTGATCTGCATAGTTGAAAAATCGTTCCATACTCACTGAATCATCTTGAGCCGCATAGGTCATAAATCTATACAAAAACTCTTCTTTTAAAACTTCTACATCCCCAACCATATCAACTTTATGAGAAAAATCCATTGCATCTTGCGGCATTTGTAAACCTAGTGCTATTCTTTCTAAATATAAATATATTTTTGCATTTCTTGCATCTAAAAAAGCATCTTTACTAATTAAATAGGCTCTTTCATAAGGAACTTCGATCATACATTGAAAAAATTTATATTTAGTCTCCTCTTCTTCAATTAACATATTCAATGTTTCTCTACGTGCCGTTTTTAAGGCATCACTCAATTCAGAACATCGTCCCTCATTTAAATACTCTTTGATCATATCAATATTGACTGCATCAAAAACTTCATCCATATTTTCATAACCAAATCGTTTGGCAATAGTATCAGAGACCCCTTTATAAACTTTTTTCTGTCTCAAGATCAATTCAAAATTTTTATTTTTTCGATTGAGAAGTAATTCTTGCATCAATACTTTTTGCTGCATTGCAGTGGAGTCTTGATACCTTAAACCTAAAGTAGCAGGTTCCATCATCCCTTCTCTCATCAAAATTTCATCCATATACATTTTGACTTTATCAATATGAGCACCATCTGGAAAATCATTATAAAGGTCTTTATATAACTCTTTAGCCATCATCATATAGGTCATTTTGGGATCATGTCTATCAAACATTCCCATATAAATATCAGCTAATTTAAATTTAAAATCTTCTATTGAGCTTTTTTTAGTAGCTCTTTTAAGTAACTCTTTTAGTATCTCAATAGCAAATTCTGGCATATCTGCTTTTAATAAAATATTCACTTTTTCTAATGCAAAATAGCTATCATTGACATAAAAATCAATATTGTTGTTCAATACTTGTTCAATAAGTTCATATGCTTTATCTCTTTTATCATCGATCAAATATATTTCAAATAACTTATCAGCAACAAGCGTAGCGACCTCTACATCATTTGTTTTTGCTAAAACTTCATAAAGGATTTTAATTGCACTTCCATATTGTTTTTTATATGCATATATTTTTGCTAGATATATTTTCCCATACGTTTGCGTAATTGGGTCATCAAAGATATTGATCAAATTGTTTGCAAAATAATTAGCTTCATTTGATTTATTTGATTCTAACTTTAAATCAACCATCATCATGTAAGCTTTTGGTAATCCCTCTTCATTGATCTGAGAACTATTAATCGCTTTTTCTAGCATTGTTGCCGCTTGAACTATATATCTTTTTGATCTCTTTTTTAACATCAATTCACAATAAGTTAAAATGATATCTGATTGTAGAAACTCTATTTTATTGGTATTATGTAGCTCTTCAGCTAAGCTAATCGCATCATCAACTTTTCCATCACGAGATAGTTGCTTAACATGTTCTATTAGATCATATACATCTTTGATTTGCTGTTTGGTTTGTTCTGAAATTTGATCTCCATTCGCATTGATATAACTAAAATAGAAATCTTTTTTTGCATATACCAATTGAGACAACACCAAAACTATGACAATACTTTTTATTATATGAATCAACTATCTATCTCCGTTTATTTTTTAATTCGTAAATATATCCAAATATCTCTGCTACTGCTTTATAAAAACTTTCAGGTATTTGATAATCAATCTCTACTTGATCATACAAGGCCCTAGCTAAAGATGGATTTTCAATAATTGGTATATTATTTTCTCTAGCAATTTTTTTTATATTTTGTGCGATAAAATCAACCCCTTTCGCAACTACTTTAGGGGCAGAACTTTTTTCATTATCATACGTTAATGCAACAGCATAATGCGTTGGATTAGTGATCACAACATCTGCATCAGGAACATTGCTCATCATCCTTTTTTGATGCATTTGATGTTGAATTTGTCGAATACGCCCTTTTACTTGTGGATCCCCATCAATATTTTTATATTCATCTTTTATCTCTTGTTTTGTCATTCGTAATGATTTAAAATAATAATAACGTGTAAAATAAAAATCTATTATAGCGAAAATAATAATGATAAGTAAAATAGTCGCTAAAAAATAGGCAGTAAGCTCAATCATTGCGTCAATTGAAGCAAATAGTTCCTTGTCCATAATAGCAATAAAAAAGTCATCTGTGAAATAAAATAGAATTACCATCACCACAAAAATGATCGTAAGTTTTAAAAATAGTTTTAATGCTTCAAGTAATTTTTTTAAAGAAAATACATTTTTAAAACCTTTTATTGGATCGATCTTTTGTAAATCAATTTTCAATGGCGTTGCGATCATTCCAAACTGCATCCAATTCAATGCAAATGTCAAGACAACAACTAATATAAACAACGGCATTAAGGCATATAACATTGTTTGAACAACGGTATTAGTTATAGCAAAATAGGCTGGACCATCCATCGGAGTTCCTATAAAGCTATATATGAACATCATCATTTTTTTAATCTCTAAAAATGAAAATGATCCAAGAAATAATAAATACATTGAACCAAACGTAAGAATGGCAGCCCCTACAACCTCCATAGATTTAGGGACATTACCCTCTTTTTTGGCATCTTCGATTTTCTTGGGGGTGGGTTCTTCGGTTTTTGATTCTTCGTCTTCAGCCATCTATCTATCCTATTCAAACTTCATAAAGAAATACTCTTTGAATGCTTCTACGAAAACATCCATACCAAAAATCAAGAACAAAAATATCAATGCGAATTTTAATTGAAATGTTACAACAAACGGTGAAAAAGATGGCATTGATTTTGTCCCATATCCATAATAAATATCCAAAATAAATCCAATAAAGAATAATGGAAATGCAAATGCAAATGCAAATGCAAACATTCGTTTAATCTCAATAATAGCTAGTGAAATTCCATCATATACAAAAGGGTTAAAAGTCCCCAATGTAATTTGATCAAAACTACTAAATAACATCATTAAGGTGATTTCATACATTCCTGTTTCAAAAAATATAGCAATGGCAATATAATACAACAATCTACTCAAAACCCCTTGTTGACTTCCAGTAGAGGGATCAAACATTGTTGCCATTGATAACGCTGTTGCATATTCAACAAAATCCCCAATAATATTGATAGCTGAAAATATGATATTAACTAAAAATGATGCGATTAAGCCAAGTGTGATCTCACTTAAGATTCCAATTAAAAATGATTCATGAGTGATTTGATTTTGTACTTCTACCATAGGGAAAATAAACAGTGTCAATAAAAAGGCTAGTGCAATCCTAATTGATGGACTCACTGCCTTATTCCCAAACACTGGCATAAATGCTACAAATGCTAAAATTCGTGCTAATAAAAGTAAAAATCCAAAAATTATATTTTGATCTAAGGCATTGATCAGAGCTTCCAAAGAAAGCCCTTATAGATACTGTGTAGAATTAGTTTGAGGTGTTTCTTCAACTACTTGTGCTACTTCAGCATTCTGTTCTTGTTGATTTTGTGGTTGCTGTTGTGAATCACTATTTTGCTGTGCAAATTGGTCATTTGTATTACCACCATCCATACCAAAATCAAGTGTAAAGTTTTGTTGTTGCATATCAAATGATCTTGAAAGTGAAGCTCTTAAAGCCCCTTGGCTATCTACCATAGCATCCAATGTTGCACTATTAGAAATATTCATCTTAATAGTTAAACCATTATCTCTTTCACTTCTCATAAGTACTGCAATATGCCCTAACCCACTTGGATTCAAGTTAATTCTAAAAGTAGTCACTGGTGGTTTATAGTTTTCAACCATTTGTCTTGCAATATCAGACATCATTTGCGACATATGTTGTTTAGCCCCAATAATTCTTGTTTGAATACTTTGAGCTAATGTTGGATTCACAGTCACTTCTACTACTGTTTCATCTGCTGTATTCGTTGCTACTTCAGATGATTGAGATTTCGTGATTTCTTTCATCTGTGCTAAATTCTCATGCATGATATTTTTAGTAAAAGCAAGTCTATTAAGATATTTATCATTTGATGGAGCAGAGATAACTGTATCTACTTTTTTTTGATGTGTTGAGAATTCTGGATCATCAGGATTCAATTCTAAGGTTTTCGCACTATTTTTGATCTCTTCAACAGTTTTAGCATTCACTGCCTGATCTTTCCCCTCAGATTTTTGTTTCATTGAAGCTAAATCTTTAATATGTCGTTGAATACTCATATACATATTTGCCAATATTGGCTCTTTTGAAGTTGCTTTAGCATCATTAATTTGAGTTTCTTGAGACACTTGCGATACAGTGCTTTGATTTTTTAGTTCATTATTTTGTTGAACAGTCGATTTTAACTCTTCAACAGTTTGATCAACTTTTCGTGAAGCTTCTTCAACACTATGCAATGAATCATCAATCAATTTATCCAGTAATGATTCCTTAGGTTGTTCATTTTGTTTTTCAGTGTTAACTTGTTTCACTTCACCTTTGACTTCTTGTGCTTCATCTTCAACCACTACTTCTTTAGATGTATCAGCTTTTACTTCTAATTTCGCATCAGTTTTTACTTCTTGTTTTATCTCAACTTTTGCTTTTGATTCCTCTTTAGTAGCTACTTTTTCTTCTTTATCATTTGTTTTTATGATATTCTGCTTCGCTACTGGATTCTCAACTTTTTGTGCCACTTCAGCTTTTACTTCAGTTGATTTTTTTACTAATTCTTCTTTAGTTTCTTGAGGTTTTTCATTAAGCGCTACAGGTTTATTTTCTTCTGTTGTTTCTTCTACTTTAGCATTCTCATTTTTAGGTTGTACTTTTGTTTCTGTAGGTTTAGTATTGATTATTTCAGCAGTTGTTTTTTTGATTTCAGCTTTAACTTCTTGTGCTTCATCTTCAACCACTACTTCTTTAGATGTATCAGCTTTTACTTCTAATTTCGCATCAGTTTTTAC
>JBNLDA010000002.1:17575-33254 GCA_050304095.1 Arcobacteraceae bacterium
GTTTTTATGATATTCTGCTTAGCTACTGGATTCTCAACTTTTTGTGCCACTTCAGCTTTTACTTCAGTTGATTTTTTAATATCAGTTTGAGCTTGAGCTAATAAATTATCCATCAATGATGTTGGTTTTGATTTAGTTTCTGATTGAGTATTGAGCTTTTCTTTAACAATTGAACTATTGGTATTAGTTGATTGCTTAATTGTATCTAGTTTTTTTTGATTTGTTGATTCATCAGCTTGAGATTCTACACTTTGATTACTCTGTTTAGTAGTAGATGTCGTTGTTTCTTCTTTTTGTTCTTTTGAACCTGTTTTTACCTCAGTCAAAATTGAATCAAATAAAGAGTTTCCACTTTTTACCTCATCACCTTTAGACTTACCTGTGGTTACATTTACGGATTCTTTTGTTTCAGCTTTTGCTGTACTTATTAAACTCTCAAACATTGACATTATTATGCCTTTACTTCAATATATCCAAAGTTTTTGTATCAATGGTTTTATGTGTCTGAAACGCTGTAGCATTCGCTTCATACGAACGCATTGCTTCAATCAAATCCACCATTTCAACTACTGGATTAATGTCTGGATATGCCACATACCCTTGCTCATTAGCATCAGGATGTTGCGGTTCATATCTCATCACAGGTTGGGCTTCAGATTCTACAATCGATTTAACACCAACCCCTCTAAGTTTCAATGCTTCTTGTGAAGCATCTTGATTTAAACTATTATTTGTACTTGTTTTTTGTTTTTCTTGTGCTTGTAGTACCATTTCTTGAAAAACAACATTTTGTTTTTTATATGGTCCACCTTCAGCCGTATGAGTTGTTTGTGCATTCGCAATATTTGCACTAACAATATTGATTCTTGTTCTTTGTGCACTCATTCCTGAAGTTGCTACATTATAACCATCAAAAAAACCCATTATTCAGCCTTTATTACACTTGCATTCGCATAACTTCTTTGTATGCACTTATTGCTTTATTTTTTACTTCTAGAGCAAGTTTCAAACTCAACTCAGCTTCTTCTATTTTCTGAACTGCTTCTTGTAAATTTTTAACTTCACCTGTAGCAATCCCTTGCATAGCGTTATATCCATCAACCTGAGTAGCATTGACTTCACCAAGAGCTTTATTTAACATAGAAGCAAATGATTCTTCTGGTTCTTTGACTTGATTTTCTTGAGCATTCACTACTTTTTGTAAAGTGCTAATACTCCCTATACTACCAATTGATTCAATACTCATCTATCAACTCCTACGAAGCTTTTTTTTCATTTTGTTTTTGTACATCTTGAACACTCAATTCCGATAACATAGCATCTATCTTTTCTACATTATACTTATAATCCATCTCTTGCTCTTTATTTTGTAGATCAAAGAGACTGATCATCATTGAAAGCATTATATTCCCAATACTTTTAAATGCTATAGTAACTGCCATAACTCCAATGATCATCTCAATTGGAGTAAAGAAATCGGCATTGATTACAAAAAATATCAATGTAGCGAAAAATGCAGACGCAACATAGAGTCTAATAAGACCACTATTGATTACAGCCTGTGAAAATCTTTCTACTACCAAGAGTACCCTTTGTATCGTTTCACTAACTACTTTCCTATATTATTCAGTATATTTTGTACTATTTGCATTAACTGTGCACTTGAATCATCTTGTGTAAACTCATGGGCAAATAATTTTCGTAACCTTCCAGTTGTTGAAATATTGCCACAAGTTTGTACATTACCTATATATTTTACCATAAAATTTGGATTTAGTCTATTTTTCTTACCTAAATTTACCAAAGATTCGCAAATTGTTTGTCCGATTTGATATTTTTTTGTGTGATTAAAGCATAACATCAAATTCTCTTTATTTTTTGCCAAGAGTTTCATCAAAGCATACATATCAGTAAGCGCACTAGGATCAGTAGTAGTTAACGCTAAAATATGATCACTGATGCTTAAAAATTCTTTCACATAATCATTAAGTCCAGCTCCAGTATCTACCAATACAAAATCATATTCATTTTGTATCAAAATATCTTGAACAATTCGTGTATAAATATAGGAATTGGAATGATTACTAAATTCAATTCCGCTTTTCCCTGCAACCAGGTCTAAACCATCAAATGCTGTTTTAGTAAAAACTTGAGACAGGTCAATACTATTTTCAATATAGTCATACAATGTATATTCAGGCCGAACATTTAATAATACTTGCATATTGGCTAAACCAATATCAGCATCAATTACACAGACTTTAAAACCTTTTTGATTAAGTACATAAGCAATATTAGCAGTAAAAGTAGATTTACCAACTCCACCTTTACCTGAAGTAATAGTTAATAATACTGATTTTTTTTGATTCTGATCTTGTTTTTGCTTTTTTTGAGCTAATGCTACAAGCTTATGGGCTTGAGTTGAGATAGCATTAAACAAAATTACCTACCTTTGTGGACACTTTAAATTCATAAAGCAATCAATTAAAAATGATGAATCAGATACAATAAGATCATCTGGAACATTTTGACCAATTGAAAAATATGAGATCGATTTTTTTGCTTTGTGTGCAAAAGAGATCAAATTTCCAAATGTTTTTGTTTCATCTAGTTTTGTAAAAGTTAGGGTATCTATTTTCAAGGATGAATAATTATCATAAATATCTTGCAAATCAGATTGTTTTACATTCGCAGGCAATACCAAGTTTTTTTCAATTGGTATCTCTTCCACCCGTAATTGGTATTGATTAATCAGTTCGATCTTATCCATATCGTGTTGACTACTTCCAGCAGTATCAATAAAAATATAATTACAATGCTTCAATCGAATGATCGCTTCAACTAAATCATCTGGCTTTTTAACCACTTCTAATGGTAATCTCATGATATTAGTATAGGCCTGTAACTGTTCAATAGCCCCTACTCTAAATGAATCAAGTGTAATAATTCCAACACTATTATTTTCATTGAGTTTATAAGCATAACGTGCAGCCAATTTTGCTATGGTTGTCGTTTTACCAACTCCAGTTGGTCCTACCATCATCATTATTTTTCTTTGATGTGGTCGTAATGGCTGTTCATATTTTACTGGAATAATTCTTCTTAAAACCAGTCGAAAAAAGTTATTCACTTTTGATGGATTTGATTTTAATTGTATTGGTAATTGTGTGATTGTCTTTTTTAAGATTGTATAAGTCATCTCTTGATCAAATTCATTTTTCTCAAATAATTTATATACATCAATAAACTCTGGTGGAATTGTTAGATCATACAGACTACTTTTAGGCTCCCACAATGTTTTTTGGACTTGCTGAATACTCTCTTGCATTTGTAAAATCTGTGCTTGAAAATCATATACGTTGGCTTCTAATTTTTCACTTGTTTTTTCTTTAGTAGCGGCAGTGAGTTTTCGTTTGTTTTGTGCCATATTTTTATCAAATTCTTCTTCAAGAGCGACAACCACCTCATACATATTTTTGCCGCCATCTTTTTCATCAGAGATTTTTTTCGTAGAAATGACTACTGCATCTTCACCACATTCTTCTTGGGCTTGTCGTAACGCAATAGTTGGAGTTTCTCCTAAAAATGACAACATATTCATTCATCTAATCCATTTTTATAAATTTTTTGTACTTCACCATCTGGTAATCGCACCTTTATATAGCGATCATTTTCATGAATCACTTTTGCTTTTCTCTCAATTTCTAAAGTACCAAAATCAAACAACACTTTACTAGCAGTGTCTTCTTTAATGTTTCTCATACACAAAATTCGACCACTTCGTATAAAATGTTTTGCGACAAATTCATTATTTTGTAAATCTTTTAATGAAACAGGGATACATGTTCCACGAATTTCTGGAACTTTTTTTTCGATAAAATCATCAATAGAAATAGAATTCTTATAAGGGATATCTTTTTTGGCGATTAAAACATCTATCCCTTCTTGAGCAAATAAAATAGAGCATAAGAAAAAAAATCCAAACGAAATTCTTTTCAAATCTTATACCTTTATCTCTATCAAAGAACCACCATTTTGCTGTGTGATCTCTTCAACAATTTCTCGATACATTTCTCGAACTGGAAGCACAATTGCAGCCAGTTTTGCATTTAATGAATATAACTCTTTTAATTCTACTTCCAAATTGTCAACAATAGATTTATAAATATTAGCATCTCGACCTGCTTGAATATGTTCTACTAAAAGAACATTTAGTTCCGATTTTAGATCTGATAACTGCTCCATCTGTTCTTGCTTGATATCATTTCTATCTAAAAGTTTTTCATGATTTGCTTGTTTGATATCTTGAATATCTGTTAATATGTTTTCTTGCAATTGCTTTGTTATATCGATCATTGATACAATATGTTGTTCTATTTTATCCATCTTATTTCTCGCTTAAAAATCGGTAGAGCATATCACTAATTCCAAGATTTCCACCACTTGATCTTGCAATATTTTCTGTATACAGACCTTTGATAATCTCTGAGCCTGTTTCTTCACCAGCGATATTGGTTGATTTTAATGATATATCCATGAGTTGTTGCATAAAATATGCTTCAAAATCATCACATACAGCTTTTAAATTCTCATCAGATTTTGATGTCATATTCAGCTTATTGGTTAAACTACTTGCGGTATTGTCTAAAACATTTACATTTGTATTAATATCAATCATCATCTACTCTTTATTGTTCTAATCGATCAAAGAAGTTTTCTTCACCTAAAAGATCAGTTTGATCTTTGCTTGCAATAAATCGCATCTCTACTCTTCTATTTTCATTACTCATATCAGATTTTGGTTTGTATTGAGCATATGCTGCCACTTTTAATTGTGCTGGATCAATTTTATTTTTAATCAACTCTTTTACCACTGAAATCGAACGCAATGCTGATACATCCCAATTATCTCGTGGTATTTTTGTACTTGTATAAGGACTTCTATCTGTATGCCCGATCACTTCAATATCAAATGTTTGTGGCATAGTACGAATTACACGAGCAATTTTAGCAATGAACTTTTTACTTGCAGCATTCGTTAACTCATACTCCCCTTCTTCAAACATCAATGTTGATGGAATATCTAAAATAAACTCATTATTACTTTGAGTTAATTCTACTTTTTCCATTGTTTCAGCTGAAGCTTCTGCATTGGTTTCTTGAACTATCTCTTCTATAGCTTCAACAGCTTCATCATTGTTGGCTCCACTACCATCATCTTGTCCACTTCCACCACCATCCATCTCAGCATCAGTTTCAGCCTGTTTTCTCTCTGTTGTTTCATCTTGTTCAGAGATAAATCCCATCGATTTTTTCATTACTGAAATATACTCTTCAACTTTTTTCTTATCCATAACAGCCATAGATAATAATAGTACGAAAAATACCAATAATAATGACATCAAGTCAGCAAATTGAACAAGCCATCCAGGTAAACATTGGGGACATTCAGGACATTTTTGTTTTGCCATTAATTGCTTACCTTTTTATTCTGCTACTTCAGTTAATGCTGCATTTAATTTCATCTTAATATCACCAATTGATTCTTCAGCTGCAATCATTGATGCACCTAAAATAATCGTCTCACATGCAGTCATCTCAACTTTATGTTTCGCTCTTAATTTCGATCCAACAACACCAGCAAAAAGAGTTCCAATTAACGCCCCGTACATAGTTGTTAATAATGCAACCGCCATCGCTGGACCAACGGCAGCTGGATCTGAAAGGTTTGCTAGCATCGCAACAAGACCTACAAGAGTACCAATCATACCCATCGCTCCAGCATTTCCACCAAGATCACTAAACATATCATGCATAACACTATGTCGCTTATCCATATGGTCCATCTTGATTTCTAGTAATTGTGTTAGTAACTCTGGTTTCGTACCATCTACTAATAATTGAAATGCTTCTTTAAAAAATGGATTTGTTTCTTGCAATACTTTTTGCTCAATTTGCATTACCCCGTGCTTTTTAATCTCAGTTGCGTAAAATATCATTTTTTCAACAAGTTCAGGAAGAGGTTCAGATTTCACTTCATTCATAGCAACCCCAATTGATTTTCCCATTCTTTTGAGATCACTACCTTCATATTGACCTGCCGTTACAGCTACACATCCACCTACAACAATCAATACAGATGGGACATCAATATAAGGTCCAAATCCCACTCCACCTAAAATAATCGCTAGGGCAACAAGTCCCCAACCACCACCAAGTCCACCGGCTGTACTTTTATCCATCGTTTACTATCCCATTTTTATTTGACTTAATCTTGAAGCTTCATCACCAATACTTCGAATCTTTAAACCAAATTTATTTTCCACAATAACAGCTTCACCTTCACCTATTTTAACACCATTGACTAAAATATCTAAAGGTTCATTTACCATCTGCTCTAATTCTATAATTTCTCCAACATCCCACCTTAGGATATCTTTTAGTAAAAATATACGTGTCCCCAATCGTACACTTAATTTTAATTTTATCCCCAATAAAAGTTTAAGATTTTCAGAAGCATCTTCATCAATCATCGAATGCATTACTTGTGCAGGAGCATTGCTTTGTGAAGTTGAAGGAGAAGCTGTAGGTGTAGCTGTTTCACTACTTTGTTGTGATTCAACTCCTGTTATAGCACTTATGTATTGTAAAAAATTTTCTTCAAAAGCTATAAAAACAAGAAGAGATTCCCCTTCCATATCAAGTTCAAATTTATACAGATCTGAAGTAGACTTTAATACAGCTGTTTCTACAATCTCATACCCTAAAACTTCAAATTTTACATTCCCAAGATCTTCAAATCCCTGAGCATTGACTGAGGTACAAATAGAGCCAGAAATATTCGATACTATCTCATTAACTGCATCTGCAATTTCATCATCTATATGCTCTTTAAGGTCACCCATACCACCAAGCATAAAATATTCGAATTTGGTTGCAGCCAATGTTGGAATAAAAAATTTCCAAGTAGTTGTCAAATTTGAAAATTCAAATTTAGTCTCTACTGCAATACATTGTTCAGAACTGCAACCCTCACCATCAAATAACGCTGAAGCTTTTATTTCCGTTTTTTTTGAAAGTAATTGCTCCAGAGTATTTGCTAATTCATCCTGTACTATTTGTGATAAATCTGATGCCAATGCTCAACCTTAATTTTTAGTTTGATACTTGATCTTTATATGCTTCCATAAAACTCTCTTTGAGCTTCATCATATAATCCGTAGGATATTTGTTCTCTACTTCACCTCGAGTGATTTTGATAAAAAAATCTTTGGTATTTTTGTTATAACCAAATTTAATATTATCCAAAATTACTTCGTTGTTATCTTCAATCGTTTGTTGTGCTTGGGCATTTTTATATTGCTCATCAGGATTGATCTTCTTATCATTATCAACCTCTTTTACTCGCTGCACTTTAACAACATTATTCATTTGCGCTTGTTCTATGTCGTTTATAATACCTGCTTGCATCATATACTCCTTTATCGCTTTGTATAATCCATTGATTATAACATAATATAAGTTAATATGTTACAAAGATTGTAAAAATTGATCTAAACCAATCAATTCAAAATCGATTAATGAGTCTTTATAAGGGGCTTTGAAATATTGAAAAACACTCTGCAATTTCAATTCTTGGATTAGTTGAACTCCTGTTAGAAAATCTGCATCGTCATCATTCAAGAGTGCTTTGATAAGTGAAATTTGTACAGAAGCATCATTATAACGTCCTGCTTCTAACATCGCTGCAACACTCATATAAAGAGTATACCTATCCTCTAATTTATACACTTCTTGTAAATGTTCAAGAATTTTGATAGTTGTAAGGGGCTTATGAAAATGTAATTCTCTTAGAGCTAAAGCCCTTAAATAAGATGGACTACTTCGATCATTAGACTCAAAATTGGCATTTTTAAATAATCCCATAGCTTTAAGAAGATCAACATAATAATTGGTTACAACTAAAGGGCCTGTTAAAAAGTTATCATTCATTTGCAATGGTAAATTATCTTGTATATTGGAAAAATATTTATAATCACTTATCCCTTTATCCCTGATAGTTAATTTCATTAATAAAAGCAATGGATCTTTAGGATAATCCAGAAGTAAAGGATCATTTTTAGCAATCCCTTTTTCATCAATATTTTCAATAAATTTCAAACTTTTATAAAATATTGTTCGCTTATATTTTGCACTCGCTTCTGGTAATTTGATTTTCAATTCTGGATTAATTAGAAGTTTATACACCTCCATACCAAATGCGTCAAATAGCCCACCATCTTTTTTCAAATTCTTTTCAATATATTCTTTATCTGGAACATCTAATTTAATTCTTTGGGCACTTAATAATGTCATGGCTGCAAAAAGTTTGTTTCCAGGATTAAGTTTATAAGCTTTATTAAAATAGGTGTAAGCATTGTTAAAATCATATATGTGTGCATACGAAAGTGCAAGATTATAGTATACGTAAGACTTTGTATCGATCCCTAAAGATTGTTGTAATTTCATCACTTTTATAATTGGATCGTCTTTGATCACATTTAGAAAATGTGCATTATATTCAACCATCTTTTCCAATGATTCTATATTTTGTTTTTGTCCAAAAATAAACCCTTTATACGCATCATAAAATACTTCAGAATTATCAGAAAAAACAAATGGCGCAAAATAGAAAATAAAATCTATTTTTCGATTTGTATCAAAGTGTGTGATCTGTTCTAAATACTCTTGTGAAGTAAATTTCTTAGGGTTAAAATACATTCTAAGTGGCATTTTCAGATTCGTATCAAATTCAGCTTTTCTATCTTCTATCATTTGAACATGTTCTAACAATGCTTCAAGATTATTGGTTTTAATATCTTTATAGACTAATAGCCATAAAATTCTATTATACATCTCTTGATTAACTGTCCCTTCTAGTGCTTTTTCTAGATGAACATTAGCATTGAAATAGTCTCTAATTTTTAAGTAAAGAATCGCTTTTTTAAGATCAAGAGTAAACTTTAATGTATCAATAATCTTGAGAGCTTTTTTATATTCACCTAATAAGATATAAGCATCAGCTACAAGACTTTTTGAATGTTCACTTAAACTTTTCTCTTTTTTAGCCACATCAATAATTTTATCAATATAATTAAAATTTTCAGATATTTTATATAAATAGTAACAAGCGCTCATATATTCATACACATGGTATTGAATATCGATTTTTAGATCAAATATTTGGTTGAGATAGAATTGTGCTTTTTCGATCTGACCTAAT
Source organism: Arcobacteraceae bacterium (assembly GCA_050304095.1). Classification (GTDB taxonomy): domain Bacteria; phylum Campylobacterota; class Campylobacteria; order Campylobacterales; family Arcobacteraceae; genus JAYEFX01. Next base: position 26,838 of record JBNLDA010000002.1, read on the forward strand.
TTATAATAAGCAATTCCTATATTTAAATATGATGGTATTTTTAAAATTTTTGCCGTTTTTTCAAATAAAATAATTGCCTTTTCAAACTCTTCTTTATTTAAGTGAGATACTGCTTTGTTAAAATCAACTTGCAAGGCAAAAGTTTCTTGCCCTTTTTGTAGTTTTTTATATTGAAACAGAACTTCTGGTTGAGATTCTATTTCAAAATCTTCTTGAGCATAAAAAGAAGTTGTAGTTAAAAAAAGTAAGGTAAATACTAATAATCTCTTCATATAATTCTTAAGACATCGTATTGACTTGAGCATACAATTCATCAGCTTTTTCTTGAAGTGATTGTAGTCTATGACGCAATTCATTGTTTTCTAATTTACTTTGTTGTAAATCATCCCTCGCTACTTTTAGATTATCCTGAGCACCTTCAAGTGCATGCACACTTCCTTTGATCTGCTTGTCATATCTATCAATTAATTTTTGTAGGTCACTATTTTTTGCTTGAAGTAAATTTTTCTCTTCATTGACTTTTTTATAAAGTGACTTATATACACTCGCACTTGATAAAAAATACAACAACAAAATCCCTAAAATAGTTACAAGTAAAAAGTTTTCCACATCCACCCTTGTAAAAAAAGCAAGAGTAAATCTCCTGCTTTTTTCATTAATGTTTTATTACGATCGTTTTAAGTTGATCAAAGTATTAAGCAATTGATCCGAAGTTGTAATTGACTTCGCATTTGCTTCAAATGCTCTTTGGAATACCATCAAGTTAACTAACGACTCAGATAAATCGGCAGTACTTAATTCTAATGTTTTCCCTTCGATCTTTGCAGTTTTGTTATTGTTAACATTATAGATTGGATCCCCTGATTCATTTGATTTTGCAAGTAAATTATCCCCACGTGGCTCTAATCCTCTATTATTATTAAATAGTGCAATTGAAACTTGCCCAACAGCAAATTCTGCTCCATCTTGCGTCATAGTGATCAATCCAGTAGCATCCACTGAAAATTCTCCAAAAGCTGAATCAGAAATACTCAATGTATCAAGTCTTAATTGTTGTGAACCTTGAGAAGCTGTTTGATCGATCATGTTTGTGATCTGAATAAACTCTGCTCCTGCTCCGTCTCTACCGCTATAATCTGGATTTGCTTTAATTCCATCAGGGAATGTAACTGTATCAGTATTTGTCATTACCCCAGTAAACTCAACATCATAATTATTTGATTTTGTTGAAACAACTAAATTTCCATTAATATTTTTAGCTTCAACATAATCAGCTAGTTCACCAGTTGCAGCAGTATTTGTATTAATTGCAGTTACTAATGCATCAATTGCTGTTTGAGGATTTGTATTATCTGCAACTGCCACTGTAATTGCACCTGCAGATGGTATCGTTACATTTTGCTTCAAATCCTTATCATAAATTGTGATTTGATAACTAATAGTTTGAGCTCCATCAGTTAATCCATCTCCACCAGATGCTGCAGGATCAATCAAAAACATATCGTCTGGAAGGTAGACATCTTCTTGATTTCCAGTTATCGCTTGTTCCAATGCTTCCATTGAACTCTCTAAGGCCCCGATTCCAGCACCAGCTTCAGCATTTGTAATATTTCCATATGAACCTTGTGTAGTCGTACCACTTCTGATCATACCAGCTTCAGTAATTGTAAATTGTTGACCTGGAATCATTGATTCAATTCGTAATGAACCTGCATCCCAAGCAGTACCTGATCCTGCTAGATCAGCAGTATAGTTTGTATCTTCAGCAATATATGCTTTCATTCCAGGAATTGAGGATATCTTATCAGCAAACAATTTCATTGTAGTTTCATAGTCTGTATCAAATCCTTGAGAAATCTTATCTCCATTAATATAAACATAAACTTGATCCCCTTCTGTTGCTATTTCTGTTCCACTTCCAGAATCAGAAAGATCAATATAACTCACTTGAGCAATTGACGTTGAAGATGATCCATCTGGATTTTCTTTCAATCGTTGAAGCCAAGTTGCGTAATCATTGATCAATGCTTCAACATCAGCTACCTTTCCAGATTGTGACTTTAATCCATATCCAGTAAATACTGTTGATGAATCTGCTTCAGCTGTTGTTGTATAATCTGTTGCTTTTGCTGTAATTGTTTCGATATAATTACCATGTCTAATAATTTTTGAAGAGATTAGTTTTTCATAATCTTCAGTGAATACTGAAATATTTGGGTTTGATGTAATAACATCTTTATCTGGATCAATTGAACTCATTGCCCAACCCTGCACTTCATTTCCTGCAGCATCTTGCAATGTTCCATTATCACCCATTCTAAAGTTCCCTGCTCTTGTATATAATGTTTCAGCAGTTCCAGAACTTCGTGTATTTTTAACTGTGAAGAATCCCTCTCCAGAAAGCGCCATATCATATGAAACGCCAGTTAGTTTTAAATTCCCTTGTGTATAAAGTTTTTCTGCATCAAGTACTTTTGATCCTTTCCCTATCTTATCTTGATACATTTGATCGGCAAATGAAATTCTTGAAGATTTATAACCTACAGTATTTACATTTGCAATATTGTGCGACTCATTATCCAATGCAGTTTGGTGTGAATCCAAACCACTAATTCCTGTCCATAGTGCGCCAATCATCTTAAATCCTTTATATTAAATTTGAAGTAATTACTTCAAAATGAACTTATATGTTCATAGACAAGCTCTCAAAATTTGAGAGCTTTACTCTAAACATTTTCAAAAAATTTAACTTTTTTTCAACTGAATAGCAATATTCAAAAACTGATCACTAGTGGTAACAGCTTTTGCATTGGCTTCATAAGCCCTTTGGAATACCATCAAATCTGTTAAATTTTCAGCTAAATTAGAATTACTCATTTCAAGTGTATTTCCATGGAATGTCACATATCCAGAATTGATATATGGATCTCCAGATAACTCCGTTTCAGCATAAGTATTTGAACCATTTGGCATCAATGCATAAGGGTCATTAAACCATGATACAGCTAACATTCCTACAACAAACTTACTACCATCTTGATCGATCGTAACAACTCCATTTTCATCAACTTCAAAAGTCCCATCTGGATCATTTGAAATTCCTAATTTATCAAGTTTGAGTTGAATTGCACCATCAGATTCAGGGTTTGTATAATTTCCAGCTGGGTCATTAAAATATTTATCTACATAATTAGTTATTTGTAAAAATGAACCTCCAGCATTTTCAACAGCATCTTGTACTGCTTGCATTGCACTATCAAGCATCGCTTGTCCAGAACCTAAAACACCTTCTTGTGCTAATATATCTGGAGTTTCTGTACCATTCAAAGTTGCTGTATTCACTAGCTTTTGTGTTCCTGGTATTAAATTTGTAATTGTTATTAATCCTGTTGTATCTGCAGTTGCACTAAATCCAGAAATTGCAGAAATCCTATCTGCAAATAGATTCATTGTAGTTTGTGCATCTTCTTCAAATTGTTGTTGATAATAGTTCCCGTCCACAAAAATTCTTAATGTATCACTTTCTTCATCTAATTGGGCCATATCAAATTGATATTGCTGTATTTGTTGTGTTGAAGCTACACTAGTTGTAGAATCAGGATTACTAGCAAATTCATTTAAAACTGATCGATAATTAGAGACAGCCATATTTACATCAGATATTTTAATTCCTGAAGTTTTGTATCCAAGTCCTGACATTGAAATATCATCAGTTGTAGAACTAGAATAAATATCCGTTGCCTTAGCATTGATTGAACTCGCCATTGTATCTGTTTGAACTACTTGCGAAGCGATATAGAAATCAAACATAGTTGAAAATTCAGTTAAATTTGGATCAGTTGCTACCACATCATTAGCTGTGATTGCATTCATGCTTGATCCCAATACATTTCTATAATCTTGTGTTTGTAAAAAACCATCACTTCCAGTTAAAAAATTTCCTGCTCTTGTGTATAGAATTTGATCTGGATCAATTAAGCTTGCAACATGGAAAAAACCATTCCCTTCCAACGCTACATCATAATCATTTCCAGTAATTCTTAAATTACCTTGTGTGTAATTTTTAGTAACAGTTGCTACAGCAGAACCTTTTCCAACTCCATCTTGATACATCAAATCACTAAATTGTGTCACATCAGATTTATATCCGACTGTATTTACATTCGCAATATTGTTCGATTGTGTATTAAGCGCTTTTTGGAATGTATCTAGTCCAGATAATCCATTAAACATTGCACCAATCATCATATACTCCTTGTATAACTATCGCACTTGAATAATACTACTCAAAGGCATTTGTGTTGTTTCTGTATCATATAATGCAGCATTTCCTGCATACGAATACTGAGATAAAATTGCTGAATCTGTTATTTCGTCACCATTTTCATCCAACATTTTGATTGTTCCATCATTATTATATGAAAATTGACCATTACTATCTAAAACTAATTGATATAATATATCTTCATTTCCAATGCTTTGAAAATATCCGTTTGCATCATATTTGATTACTTCTTGAGTAGAGTCATTTTGAAGACCATCAACTAATCCAACAATCTCTCGTGCATTCACATAAATTTCACCATCAACATTTTCAATAGTTTCTACTAAATATGAAGATAACATCCCTTGATCATTAATATTACCATTTTCGACAATGGTTCCAATCATACCTGCAGATGTAGCTAAAGCTGTATTCGCATAAGCTGTTGCCATTGCTTGCATTGATTCTGTTAATGAGAGGTTTGCCTCTATTGTTGACATTTGCAATTGTGAATCCATCATTCTTTGAGAATCCATTGGTTCTGTTGGATCTTGCATTTGCATCTCTGTTAACAAAAGCTTTAAAAAATCCTCATTTGTTAACTTATCATTACTAACTGCTGTTGTGTAACTATTCCCATCTGTACCGACGGTACTGTTTACCTCTACTGTATCTACTGCCATAAGATATCCTTTTCCTATACCATTTGCTCTTCAAAGAAAAACTTCACAACATTATCTGAATCCATAGAATCGATAACTCTTACTGCTAGTTTTTCTTCAATAACAATAATATCACCTGTACCGACAATCCGGTTATTAACGTAGATATCACCTCCAGAGCCAGCACTTTTATTCAATGAAATAATATCCCCTTCACGCATATTCAAAAATTCTTTGATCGTGATACTAGTATCTCCTAGTAAAACATCAACATTAATTTCTGTGTCAACTAATAGGTCATAATCTCTTTCACTAATTTCCATACTACTCTTTCATATGATTTACTCATCAATATAGTATACCATATTTTTTTATTTTTTGTACTAAAACTATTTTTTTTGTGATTTTTATTAATTTTTATAGATTATAAAACTAGATCAAGAGAATCCAGCATAGAATTAACTTTTGCTTCAATATTTCCATCAAAATTTCCAAGATCACTTGCAATGACAACACCACCAGGCATCACATTAGAATCCTCGAAAAGTTCAATATAAGATTCAAATTGTAAGTCATTTTTCAATACGGCATAATCTTTGGGATTTAGATGAATACTAATCTTAGAAGCAGTTTTAATTTTATTGAGCATGTTGGCTATAGTTTCTTTTGCTATTTTAGCTGAATTTTCACCCACTTCAATTTTTATTATTTTTTGAGCAATTGACATTGATGTTTTTAAAATCTTCGATTCAAGTTGAAAGGTCGCTTGTTCAAAAAATGAAGCATAATGTTTCAAATCCTTTATCGCGTCAACAACTTGTTTATCAATATCTTTTCCTGCACTTGCCCCACTTTCAATCATACTGATTTTTGATTGAAGCATTTGCATATCTTGCGATAATTTTTGTAACTCAAGCAAAACAGGGTCAACACCGTTTTCATTGTAGCCACCACTTAATTTTGCGGCTTGTTTCATTTGGTCATTTTGAGATTCATCAATACTATTTGAGTAAAAAGTTCCTAACTCATAATCTTTAACATCATTTTCATCAAATTCTGCATTTTTTTTGATAACTTGTGCTTTTGTGTATACATTTGATTGAGCCATTAATCTTCTACCTCTCTATCTATAACACCCTCTTCAATAAGTTTTTGGGCTGCATCCAACATTGTTCTTTGAGCTGCTTCAATATCTTTAATTTTTACTTTTGTTAACATTTCTGCTTCCTCAAGGAATCTATCTTTTGCTCTTTGGGACATTGCCCCAGTGATTTTCTCTAAATCTTCAGGTGCTAAGTTTTTCGTTGCAACTGCAACTACAGCAGTATCAACATTTTGTAAGATTTTCATAACATATTCAGTATCTAAAGCCAATAAATCTTCAAATACAAACATATTTTCTTTAATCTTTGTCGCTAACTCGGTATCAAGTCCATTGATGGTTTTAAGAATATCTTGTGATTTTGGTCCAAGTCTATTTAACATATCTGC
>JBNLDA010000003.1:0-33005 GCA_050304095.1 Arcobacteraceae bacterium
CAAAAGTTGGTGGAGAATTACGAGAAAAAGGGATTATGGCATTGTCTTTATCTCTTATCGTAATTCTTATTTATGTATCGTATCGATTTGAGTGGAGATTTGCTATTGCATCTATTTTAGCTCTTATCCATGATGTATTGATTGCTCTTGGAGCAATTTCATTGTTTCAAGTTGATGTAAATCTTGATATTTTAGCTGCGGTTTTAACTATCTTAGGATATTCACTAAACGATACTATTATTGTATTTGATAGAATTAGAGAAGGGGTGCAAACCTCTAAGAAAACTGATCTTGATGAAGTGGTAAATGAATCTGTATCAAGAACATTAAGTCGTACAACACTTACTTCATTAACAACATTCTTTGTGGTATTTACTCTATATCTATTTGGTGGAGAGATCATCAATGGATTTAGCTTTACGTTGTTAGTGGGAATTGTTGTTGGTACATATTCTTCTATTTTTATTGCTGCATCATTCTTAGTGCAATTGAAATTTTCAATTAATGACTTTAGAAACAAAGAAGCAAAAAAGAAAAAAAGAGAAGAAGAAAAAGCAAGAATGCGTGCTCAATTTGAGCAAGGAACAGTTTAAAAGGAGACAAGATGGATTGGGGCCGAGTTATATATGTATTTTTCTCATTAATGAGTTTAACAACAACTGCAGGGTTTTTATACCAGCATGATGCAATTGCATTATTTATAGCTGCAGGGGTCAATGTAATTTCGACAATTTTAAAAATTGGAGTTCAAAATGTACGTTCTGCAGAACTATTAGCAAGTTCACTGGTGGCAGATTTACACTTGATTCCAGCATTTATTGTATTTACATTTACAAATAATTTAGGTTTAACGATTGCCTTAGCTATTGGAGCAATCGTAGCAAACTTGTTCTCTGTAGCATTAACTTTAATTGATAGTGCTCAAACAAAAGATAAGGATGAATTTTAATGCAATATAACCCAGGTGATATTGAAAAAAAATGGCAAAATTTTTGGAATGAAAATGGTTCATTTGAGCCAAAAGATGAAGATTGTGGCTTAGATAAAAAATATATTTTAAGTATGTTCCCATACCCAAGTGGTCGTATCCACATGGGACACGTGAGAAACTATTGTCTTGGTGATGCATTTGCAAGATACTATAGAAAAAATGGTTTTAATGTATTGCACCCAATTGGATGGGATAGTTTTGGAATGCCTGCAGAAAATGCAGCAATCAAGCATAAGCTACATCCGAAAAAATGGACTTATGAAAATATTGATTATATGAGAGATGAATTAAAAGCTCTTGGACTTTCATTTTCTACAACTCGTGAATTTGCAACAAGTGATGAACTTTATACCAAATGGGAACAAGAATTTATCATCAAAATGTTTGAAAATGATCTTCTTTATAAAAAATCTACGACCGTAAATTGGTGTGAACCTTGCCATACGGTATTAGCTAATGAGCAAGTAGAAGAGGGATGTTGTTGGAGATGTGATACACCTGTCGAGCAAAAAGAGATGCCTGGATATTATATTGCGATCACAAAATATGCTCAAGAACTTTTAGATGATCTAAAAACACTTGAAGGACAATGGCCAAGTCAAGTATTGACTATGCAAGAAAACTGGATCGGACGAAGTGAAGGATTAGAATTTGATTTCTCATTAAGTGATGAATCAAAAGAGAAGCTTTCTAATAAATTTGATACATATTCAGTATTTACTACTCGACCTGATACGATCTTTGGTATCTCATATTCTGCTCTTGCACCTGAGCATCCAATTGTTAAACATATCATTGAAAATAAGCTAGTATCTCAAGAAAAAATTGATGCAATTGTAGCGATGCAAAAAGTGAGTGAAAGAGATAGAGCGACTCAAGATAAAGAGGGGCTTTATTTAGAGATTGATGTATTGCATCCTATTACTGGAGATAAAATCCCTGTATGGGTGGCAAATTTCGTATTGGCTTCATATGGTGGTGGGGCTGTTATGGCTGTGCCAGCTCACGATCAAAGAGATTTTGATTTTGCAAAAAAATATGATCTCAATATTAAAATAGTGATTGATACACCTGACGGAATAATTAATCTTGAAGAAGCTTACACTGGTGAGGGTGAACTTGTTGATTCTACTGAACAATTCAATGGAATGAAAAACAATAAAGCGAAAAAAGCGATCATCTATCATTTTGAACAAAATGGTTTAGGGAAAAAACAAATTAACTTTAAACTTCGAGATTGGGGAGTTTCAAGACAGAGATATTGGGGAGCTCCAATTCCATTCATCCATTGTGATGATTGTGGATTAGTACCTGAAAAAATTAAAAATTTACCTATTGCATTACCTGAAGATGTTGAAATTACTGGCGAAGGGAATCCGTTAGATAATCATCCTACATGGAAACATTGTAGTTGTCCAAAATGTGGAAAACCAGCAATTCGTGAAACAGATACACTTGATACATTTGTTCAGTCTTCTTGGTACTTTTTACGATATGCAACCAACCCAGAATACTGGAATGAAAAAGGGATAGATCTAGCAAACAGTGATTATTGGATGGATGTTGATCAATATATTGGTGGAATTGAACATGCTATTTTACACCTTTTATATGCTAGATTTTTCACTAAAGCACTTAACTCTTTAGGATATACAAACTCTAAAGAACCATTTAAAAATCTCCTTACTCAAGGAATGGTTTTAAAAGATGGTGCGAAGATGAGTAAATCAAAAGGAAATGTAGTTGACCCAGATGAGCTTGTAGCAAAATATGGAGCAGATACAGCTAGATTATTTATTCTATTTGCTGCACCTCCTACAAAAGAGTTAGAGTGGAATGATAGCGCTGTCGAGGGTGCATTCAAATTTATTAAAAGATTAGCTGAAAGAACAACAAATTTAACTAATGAAGCTATAGATTCTATTGAGTCAATAACTCAAGACTCTTTAAATAAAGAGGAAAAAGAAGCTCGAAGAAAGATATATGAAGCATTGAAAAAAGCAGATGAAGTGATGAATAAAACATTTGCATTCAATACACTTATCGCTTCTTGCATGGAAGCAATGAATGCACTTCAAGCACAAAACAATGCTCAGATTTGGGCTGAAGGATATTACATTTTAAGTAATATCTTAGAGCCAGTAATTCCACACTTATGTTGGGAGATATCTGATCAATTCTTCAATAGAAAGAATTTTGAAAAACCATTGCAGATCAAAGAGGAAGTATTTGCTCTTGATTCAATTGTATTGGCTGTCACGATCAATGGTAAAAAACGGTGTGAAATTGAAGTAGCTCCAGAAGCCTCTAAAGAAGATGTTTTAGCAATAGCAAAACAAAATGCTTCAAAATGGATCGATGGTAAAGAGATCATTAAAGAGATCGTTGTACCAAATAAATTAGTCAACTTAGTAGTTAAAGGATAATTATGTTGAAAAAACATCTTTTTGTAGGACTTATGGCACTTTTTTTGATTGGGTGCGGATATAAACCAGCAGCTTGGTATGCCAAGGAAGCTATACAAGGAGATGTTTTTGTTGATGTTCAAATAAGTGTTATTGATCCAAAAAATGCCGTTTTGGTAAAAGATGCAATGAATGAGATCATCATCACCAAATTTGGTAATAAACTAGTCAAAGAGAGATCAAAAGCACAGACGATCGTTGATATGAAGCTAGGAACTATTTCACTTACACAAATTCAATACAATGCGCAAGGGTATGTAAGGCTTTATAGAAGTAAAATTCCAGTAGTTGTTAAATATAGAAATAAAAACAAATCTGGTAGCTTTACGATTACTGGTGATTATGATTTCTCTGTTGGTGGAGATACCACAGTTATTTCAGATGCAAAAAGATTTGAAGCGATTAAAAATGCTGCAAGTGATGCGATGGATGAGATTGTATCTAGACTTGCAGTGGAAGCATATAGACGCTAATTGATGATCAAAGATTTACAAGAGTTTTTAGATCATAAAACTCTTTACTACGATAAAATAGATTTTACTATTGTTCATAAAGCTTGGGAAGTTTTACAATCACACGTAGAGCTTCCTTATGTAATTCATATCGTTGGAACCAATGGTAAAGGAAGCACTGGAAGATTTTTATCCTCATATTTACAGCAATCTGGTTTTAGTGTATTACATTATAGTTCCCCTCATATTATCAAATTCAATGAACGTATCTGGATCGATGGAAATGATGTGAATGATGACATTCTTCAAAATACTCACGAAAAGTTTTTAACAATTTTTGATAAAGAACTTTTATCCAAACTTACCTATTTTGAATATACAACATTATTGGCATTGTATTTGTCTTCCAATAAAGATTATTTGGTTCTTGAAGCTGGACTTGGTGGAGAGTTTGATGCTACGAATGTGGTAAAAAATGATCTAAGTTTGATCACAACCATTGGTCTAGATCATCAAAGTTTTTTAGGCAATACGATTGAAGAAATAGCCTTAACAAAAATGAAAAGTTGTGATCAAAATATGATCATAGGATTTCAAAATGATGATAAAGTATTAAAAGTAGCCAAAACTCTTGAAGGGATTCAAGTTAAGACTTTAGCAGATTTTGCATCAACAGCAAAAGTAGGAACTCTTCCACAGTATTTACAAAAAAATATTCAATTAGTAGGTGCAGCCTTACAGTTTTTGAATATTCCAATTGATATTAAAAAGTTCGAAAAGATTCGATTTAAAGGACGATTTGAACATTTAACTCCTAATATCATTGTAGATGTTGGACACAATCCATTAGCTGCACAAGCTATAGTTGAAGAATTTCATAAAAATAAGAATATTAGTAATAATAAAGTTACACTAGTATATAATAGCTACGCAGATAAAGACTATAAAGAGGTTTTAAATATTTTAAAACCATTGATAAAAAAATTAGAAATAATTTTTATTGATGATTCAAGAATTGTTAATCAGCAATTATTAATAAATATAGCAAAACAACAACATATATCATACAAAATATTTGAAAATATTGATCCAGATGAACATTATTTAGTGTTTGGATCGTTCTTAGTTGTTGAAACATTTTTAAAGAAGTTTAATGAAAAATAGATTACTAATAACCATTTCAGATTATAAAGGAACAAAAACTTATAATATTCACAAGCTTGTACGTCGTTATGCATTTATTGCTTCAGTGATTATATTATTGATCTTGCTAATTAGTTTTTGGTATATCAACTTTTTGAATGATGAAGTTGAAAAGATTGAAGCGAAAAAAGTTGAATTAACGCAGCAAAATGCACAATATTCACTCCAAATAGATCGTAAAGCAAAAGAGATTGAGAAGCTTGGAAATAAACTTGATTATCTTGAAGATGCTTTAGGAATCAAAGAAGAAGACACCTTTGAGGAGATACAAAAGGCAGTTTTAGATAAAATAACTCAGACTCAAAGAAATTTTATGTTGAATGTTATTCCTAGTAGTTCACCACTAAAGGAAACGGTTATTACTTCTCATTTTGGATATCGAATACATCCAATCAGCAAAACAAAAAAATTCCATCAAGGGATAGATTTGAGAGCTAAAACGGGAACAAATGTATATGCAACCGCTGATGGGATTGTAAAAAGAGTTCACAAATATAATAGTGGGTCATTTGGAAGATTGATTGTAATTTCACATAATTATGGATTTGAAACAGCCTATGCACATTTAAATAAAGTAAAAGTTGAAACGGGTGATATTGTAAAAAAAGGTGATTTGATCGCTACAAGTGGAAACAGTGGTCGAAGCAATGCACCTCATTTACATTATGAAGTGAGATATTTAGAAAAATTACTAAATCCTCGTTATTTTCTTCGATGGAATATTGAAAATTACGAAAGTATTTTTGAAAAAGAAAGGAGAGTAGAGTGGGAATCTTTGATAGAGATGATAAAACGTCACAATGCAAGCCTGGTGCCACAGTCATAGCTCAAGGTAGCTATATTATTGGTGGAATTAATACGGAAGGTCCAGTGACTATTGATGGTAAATTTGAAGGTGTTATTTTAGATGCTGATGTGATCACTATTGGTAAAAGAGGTGAGGTCATTGGTGATATCAAAGCGAACAATCTTGTTATAAATGGTTTTTTTGATGGGAAGATCGACTGCAATGAAGTTCAGATTCTTGCTAGTGGAAAAGTGATCGGTGAGATGCGATACAATAACCTCATTATTGATCCAAATGGTTCATTTGAAGGACTTGGATATAAAAAGAACTCTAATCTCAAAAGTAAATACAACGAAGTAAATCAAAAAATAAATAATATTGCAATAAGCCCTAAAACACTTACGTATGACCATGACAAACACGCATGACGAATTACAACAACTCTATACACAAAGAAAACTCTTAGATGAGCGTATTGCTCATCTAGAACAACAACTACAAAATAAAACATCTAAAACAACCATATCTAAAGAAGAGAGAATAGAGCTTTTTTTTGATCTATTTTTTTCACGAACTGATATTTATGCAAAACTTTGGGAAAGTCAAGATGGACTTAAAAAAAGATATTATCCAGTAACACATTCATTTCAAGGCACTGATTATATTCCTATTTCTAAAGAACAAGTAGAATTGCATTTACGTGGTGAGATTGATCTAGCTTCTTATTTTTTAAATGCTACCAATGAAATAAAATATATTGTATTACAGTGTTCGATTCAGCAGTTAGGACAATTACATCAAACACTAAAAAGTATGGGAATAAGTGCATTGTACGAATTACATACGAGTGAGCATTGTAGAGTATGGATATTTTTTGAAAATCTTATACACGTAAAAGTTGCGAAAGATTTTGGAGTTAATATTATACGACAATCCAAAACAAATGCAGTTGTATCACCTAAAGAAGAATTTATCAATCAAGCAAATTTGGGGACAATGATTGCTTTGCCTTTACAATACAATTTTCGTAAAAATAGTCAAAGAGTCTTTATTGATCCAGTGAGTAAAAAAGTAATCAAAGAACCTTGGCAACAAATTAAAAATATTCAAAAAGTATCTTCACAACTTATCGAACAGTATGTTGATGTGAAAAAGGTTATGGAAACTGTAGTCAATAATGATCTTTTTGAAGCAATAGTTTTCCCAGCATCTTTAGAAGTGATGTTGTATGATTTTATCTATATCCCGTCACAGCATTTAGATAAATCTCTTTTAAATCAACTTAAGTCTTTTGCTACGTTTGATAATCCACAAATTAAAATTTTACAAAGCTTGAGAAAGTCATTATACAATACCCCTAGAACACTTAAAGGTTATGAAGAAGATGAAGATTTTTTAAAACTTCCTAGAGGTCTATTGGATGAAGTAGTTGGTTATTTGGAAGAAAATGGTGTTTTAATCAAAGTCAAAGATAAACGATATATGGATGAAGAAGTATTCCCTAAAATGATTTTTGAACCTAAGCGTGAACAAAAAGAAGCGATTGAAGTGATGCAAAATTATGAATCATGTTTGTGTGTGGCTCCCCCTGGATTTGGTAAAACATTTTTAGGTTCTTATATGATTGGAGTTCGTGGTTGTAGTACACTTGTGGTGGTGCATAAAAATATGTTGCTAGATCAGTGGATTGAGCGATTTATGCAGTATTTTGGTTTGGATAAAAAAGAGATTGGATTTCTTGGAAAAGGAAAGAATAAACTCAACGGCAAACTTGATGTTGCCACTATGCAAAGCTTGAAAAACAATCCTCAGTTGATAGAAAATTATGCCCATGTAATTGTGGATGAGTGTCACCATTTACCAGCAGTGACTTTTGAGCAGATCATTAAGCAATTTAGAGGGAAATATATCTTAGGATTGAGTGCCACACCAAATAGAAAAGATGGACTTGATCCAATTATCTTCCAACAAATTGGACCAATAGCCTATGAACATAAAAGTAAACGTTCAACTAAAAATACGGCTTTTGTGATACGCACACAGTTTAAAAGCCAAGCAGAGAGTTTCACTGAACTAATCAATGAAATAGCCAATGATGATAATAGAAACAATCTTATTCTTGAACAGATTCAAAAGTACAAGAATAGGAAAATATTGGTACTCACTGATAGAATTGAGCATATTTCAAATTTGGAAATGCTGCTTGAAACAAAAGGGATAGAGTACTTAAGTATTCATGGAAGTATGAAGAAAAATGAACAACAAGAAAATATGCAAAAAGTCAAAGATGCTTCATTACTTTTGGCTACGGCTTCATTTTTTGGAGAGGGGATCGATTTCCCTCATCTAGATACAATTATTTTTGCGACACCAATTTCTTATTATGGACGATTGGTGCAGTATCTAGGGCGTGTTGGACGAGGAGGCGCAGACTGTATTGCTATAGATTTGCTTGATAGCAACAATGCAATGCTCAATAGTGCTTTTAAAAAAAGAAAGAGTGGATACACTCAAATGCATTATAAAATTAGTTTTGAATAAGGAGAAAATGTGAATAAAAGTATGGTGGCAAATTTACTTTCCATTGTTTGTATTATTGTGGGATTTGTATTAAATAATGACCTTATTTTAACAATTGGACTATTTGCTTTTAGTGGGGCGGTGACAAATTGGTTGGCTATTCATATGTTGTTTGAAAAGGTGCCATTTTTATATGGAAGTGGAGTAGTTGAAAATAGATTTGAAGAGTTTAAAACTGCTATTGAAACAATGATGATGGAACAATTTTTCAATAAAGAAAATCTAGAAAAATTCTTTGAAGCAGAATTTGCCAATGATGATAAACATTTTGATTTTACTAGTTTGATTGAAAAAACAGATTTTACAATAGCCTTTGAATCACTCAAAAATGCAGTGATGGAATCAAGCTTTGGGGGAATGCTTACAATGTTTGGCGGAGAAAAAGCTCTTGAGCCACTCAAAGAACCATTTACCAAAAAGATTAAAGACTCTATGAATACCATAGTACATACACAAACTTTTCAAAAAACTTTACAGCAAAACCTACAAAACGAAAATATGAGTGAAGATATTCAAGCAAAAATCGTTTTAGTGGTAAGACAGCGACTTGATGAACTCACACCTTCAATGGTCAAACAAATTGTACAAGAGTTTATCAAAGAACATCTTGGATGGCTTGTTGTTTGGGGTGCAGTATTTGGTGGATTTATTGGGTTTTTATCTACATTCATATAGAAAGCATATTTTGTAGGCTTTCTATAATATTAGAGTTTGCATTTTACAACAAATGGTAATAATAACCTTAGCAAATAATATTTTACCTTGCTAGTGCAAATATTTAGTCTACAGAAGTTGTTTTATTTAGAGATTCACTTTGAGTATTTTGCTCCTCTTTCTTTGTGAATTTTTTTTCTCTTTTCTCCTCTTGCTTTTTCTTCTTTTCTAACTCTTTTTGATATTTTTTAAATGAATAATTAGTTTTTGCCATTATCTGATTCCTTGCTTTTTTTCTCTTTTATCTGAACCTCTGTGATTTTTTTCTCTTACTCTTTTTGAACGATTTTTAGAGCTTGAAAATCCTTGCTTTTTTGCAGGTTGCGCTTTTATAGATGGATCAGGTTTAAATTCTTCTATGATCTTTGTTTCTATTTTTTCTTTTATCAGTTTTTCTATATTCTGAAGGTAGAGGTTTTCATCTACGCACACCAAAGAGATGGCTTCCCCTGCATTTTTAGCACGCCCTGTTCTTCCTATCCTGTGTACATAATCTTCTGGGATATTTGGAAGTTCATAGTTTACAACATGGGGAAGCTGCTCTATATCTATACCACGAGCTGCAATATCTGTTGCTACCAGGACTCTTGTCTTTTTACTTTTGAAGTTGTTTAAAGAGGTGGTTCTGGCATTTTGACTTTTATTCCCATGTATGGCATCAGAGCTGATACCCTCACTTATTAATTGTTTTGATAATTTATTTGCCCCGTGCTTAGTCCTTGTGAACACAAGTACTTGGCTCCAGTTATCATTATTGATAAGATATGTTAAAAGTGCTTTTTTATTATCTTTATCAACTCTGTATACAGATTGTTTTACCAACTGGGAGGTTGTATTCCTCTTTGCAACTTCTATAAGTACGGGAGAATTTAAAAGAGAATCTGCCAGTTTTTTTATCTCATTTGAAAAAGTTGCTGAAAAAAGCAGATTCTGTCTGTGTTTCGGCAATAAGGCGATAATCTTTTTAATATCGTGTATAAATCCCATATCCAACATTCTATCCGCTTCATCCAATACCAAGAATTCTATTCCTGATAGATCGATTGTTTTCCTCTCAATATGATCTAGAAGCCTTCCTGGAGTTGCTACTACTATATCGACACCTTTTCTTAAAGTTGATATTTGAGGATTTATCCCAACGCCTCCGAATATTATCGAAGATTTCAAGTTCAAATATTTACCATAATCTTGAACACTTTGTTCAACTTGGGATGCTAATTCCCTAGTTGGTGTTAAGATCAGCGCTCTTACTTGAGGTTTGCCTTCTTGTTTTCTTTTTGCACTTAGTTGATGCAAAATGGGTAATGTAAACCCTGCGGTTTTTCCTGTACCTGTTTGAGCTCCGGCTAAAACATCTTTTTTTCCCAGTATTACAGGGATAGCTTTTGCTTGTATTGGAGTCGGTTTTGTATATCCTTGCTCTAAAATAGCTTTTTGGATCGGCTTTGATAAGCCTAAATTTGAAAATAACATATGTACCTTATATGTGAACGAGCCTTAAAAGTATGGACTTTAATCAGTCTAGGCTTGAAGTTTATGTAGTTGAATTAATCTTGTAGTGAAAAAAACGAAGTCAGTCGCAGACTAAAATGCGCTGAAATTGTACTACTATATCATAATATTTGATTAATTCCTAATTTTTGCTCTTTTTCAGTAACAAGATATCAATAAGTTATTGATAATTCAAATGTTTAATTAAATATAAACTACCTTATTTGCATCATTAAGTACGATTTTGCTATAAATTCGAATGAACAATATTTTTACCTATCTCAAACATAATCAAACTCCTCAATTACTTATTGTTGCAGATGATGCACAAGCAGTTCAAACACAATTTGCAGCGCAATATTTTGATATAGAAACTTTTGTATTAAGTGACTTAAGAGCTAATTATGGAGATGACTTACTAGCCTTTAGCACT
Source organism: Arcobacteraceae bacterium (assembly GCA_050304095.1). Lineage (GTDB taxonomy): Bacteria > Campylobacterota > Campylobacteria > Campylobacterales > Arcobacteraceae > JAYEFX01. The sequence continues at coordinate 11,117 of JBNLDA010000003.1, forward strand.
GAAATTCAGGAGATCACTAAAACTCTTGAAGAATACTATGAGCATAAAGGTAAAAAGCTTTTAATCTCTCCACTTAGAACAGCAAGTTTTCCTTTGCCAAAAAAAGAGTGCTTTGATACATTTGAACTTAAATTTGGTGATACCGTTGATATTGAAGAGCTTAAAAGTAAACTATACAACTGGGGATACTATTTTGTCGATATCGTAACAGCTCAAGGGGAAGTTTCAATTCGTGGAGATATCATTGATATAGCTCCATTGAATACTGACAATGCCTATAGAATTTCACTATTTGATGATGAGATAGAATCAATTCGACAATTTGATATAGAAAATCAAAAATCATACAAAGAAGAACTCGAATCACTGAAGATTAGTGCGGCATTTTTAGCTTTAGATGAAGAAAATTTTGAAGTGATCAATGAACGACTGCAAGAAGATCATTCAGATACATTTGTCAAAGATATTCATTCTCTAGGATTTTGGTATCTTGACTCATTGGCGCAATTTTATCCAACTATTTTACAAACAGTTATTACAAAAGATGCCTTAGATGAGATTGAAGAAGCCTATATCTTTGAAGAAAATCGTTTGCCAAAAGAGCAATTTTTCACTCTTGATAAAATATTTTCTTCTGAAGAATATTCTTTGGCAAATCCAGCCAATATCCATGAGTTTTTAGAGTTTCACAAAGAAAAAAAGATCACCATCATCAGTGCAACAGAAGCCAAAATCAAAGCTCATGATTTTGATTTGAGTGATACGAATATAAATTATCTCATTAAGCCTTGGATCATTAATCTTATATCAAAAGATGAGGTGATACTTTCACTTAACAAAGAAGTTAAAAGAAAAAAAAGAAGAAAAGTAAAACTTCTAGTAGATGAACTGCGCAATGGTGACTTAGTAGTGCATGAAGAGTATGGTATTGGTCGATTTGAGGAAGTGAATCCTATTACAGTCATGGGGGCAATGCGAGATTTTGTGACGGTGGTTTATGCAGGTGAAGATAAACTTTTTATTCCAGTTGAAAACATTGGAGTGATCGATCGGTATGTAGCTACTGGTGATATTGCTACACTTGATAAACTTGGAAAAGGAAGCTTTGCCAAACTCAAATCAAAAGTCAAAGATAAGCTTTTTGCCATAGCCAATGATATTATCCAATTAGCAGCCTCTAGAGAACTTGTTGATGGGATTAAATTCACAATACCTCAAGAAAAGATAAATCAATTTCAACAAGATGCAGGGTTTGAATATACAAAAGATCAAAACCGATCTATCAAAGAAACCCTTGCTGATCTTGGTAGTGGAAAAGTGATGGATAGATTACTCAGTGGTGATGTAGGTTTTGGTAAAACTGAAGTTGCAGCCAATGCAATATTAGCTTCATTTTTAAATGGTTATCAGTCACTTTTTGTATGTCCAACGACTCTTTTGGCTTCTCAGCATTATAGTGGTTTGAAAAAACGATTTGAATCATTTGGACTCAAAGTTGCTAAACTTGATGGAAAAAGTACTGCAAAAGAAAAAAGTGCCGTGAAAAAAGCATTGAGTGAGGGGGAGATTGATCTTGTTGTTGGTACCCATTCGCTTTTAAGTGTTACTTGTCAAAATCTAGCTTTAGTGATCATCGATGAAGAGCATAAATTTGGGGTAAAACAAAAAGAAAAACTCAAAAATCTTCGACAAGATGTGCATATTTTTTCAATGAGTGCCACTCCAATTCCAAGAACGCTTAATCTAGCTTTATCAAAGATCAAAGGGATGAGTTCTCTTTTAACTCCACCAAATGAAAGATTAGGGGTGCGAAGTTTTGTAAAAGAACACAGTGAAAAACTCATTAAAGAGGTAATCTTAAGAGAAAAAAGAAGAGGGGGACAACTTTTTTATATTTATAACAATATCGCCACTATTGAAGCCAAAAAAGAAGACCTACTTGAAATTTTGCCTAATATCAAAATTGAAATTATCCACTCTCAAATAAAACAAGCTGAGGCAGAAAAAATTCTAGAAGATTTTCATGAAGGGAAGTTTGATATTTTATTAGCTACTTCAATAGTTGAATCAGGTCTTCACCTACCAAATGCAAACTCAATTATTATTGATGGAGCAGATCGATTTGGAATTGCAGATTTGCATCAGTTAAGAGGAAGAGTTGGAAGAAGTAACAAAGAAGGATATTGTTATTTTGTGGTTGAAGATAAAAACAAAATAACCAATGATGCACTGAAAAGATTAGTTGCATTAGAATCAAACTCTTATTTAGGAAGTGGAACGGCTCTAGCGCATCAAGACCTTGAAATTCGTGGTGGTGGAAATATCATTGGTGAAGCACAAAGTGGACATATCAAACAAATTGGGTATGCACTCTATCTTAAAATGCTGGAAGAGGCGTTAGCAATTCTTTCAGGAGAAATCAAAGAGGAAAAACTAAGTGTTGATATCAAACTTACTATCAATGCGTATATTAGTGAAGAATATATCAATGAAGATAGGGTAAGATTAGAACTTTATAGACGATTGAGTAAAGCTCAAAGTAAACAAGAAGTCTATGAGATAGAAGAGGAGATGGAAGATAGATTTGGTAAAGCAGACTTACCAACCAAACAATTCTTAGAACTGATTATCATTAAAATTCTAGCATTAGAAAAAAATATCAAATTGATCAGCAACTATGAAATGAACATCACATTGACCTATAATGATGACAAAAAAGAGACGATCAAGTCATATAGCAAAGATGATGATGATCTGATCAAAGCAACACTGCAGTATTTAAATAAACTATGATATAATCGTATGAATTATTAAAAAGGAGTGAGGATAGATGAGTATTGAAAAAGAGTTAAAAGAGCTAAAAGAATTACTTGAAACTGGTGATTTTGAACAAGATAAAGATGGTATCAAAGAAGCCTTACGTAGTCACAAAGAAAATATCATAAAAGAGAGACAAGCACAAAAGTCTCAATCTCAAACCCAAACATTCAATAAGATAATCATCGGAATGATAGCATTGATCTTTGTAGCTGTTGGATTTACCATTTATCTTTATACTCAAGTAGATAATCAGATCAATCAATCACAATATCCACTAGATGAGCAAAAAATTGTTCAAAAAGAACAAACTCCAGCTAAAAACGAAACTAAAAAAGTTGATCTTAAAGCTCAAGAAGCAATGGCAAAAAAACTTGATCAACTAGCTTCAAAAACATTAACTTTTGAAAACTTGCCTAAAGAGATTCAAGAGCAATATGTTTTGAAATCAAGTATTACTGATGATAAGACAATTCAAAGTTTTGATACTTTACCTAAAGAGATACAAGATCAGTATGTGAGTAAAAGTGTATTAGAAAAACAACTCAAAGTATTAGAAAAACAATTTCAAGATCAAGTAACAAAAATTGAAGAGGAAGCAAAGCAAGCGATCTTAGCAGTAAAAGAGAAAAGTGTACAAACAAAATCAGTAAAACCTGCAGTATTTGCTGATCTTCCAAAAGAACAACAAATCCAATATATCTCTAAAAAAGAGTTTGATGCAAAAGTTTTACAAATGAAAAATCAAACTAAAACTGCTACTGTGAATACAAATGATAAAAAAGCAATTACATTTCTTGATCTTCCGCCAAAAATGCAAGCTCAATATATTTCAAGAGCAGAACATGATACAAAAATCTATAGATTGAATGAGGAATTGAAGAAGGCTCAAAAAAAGATTTCAACTCCAGTTGTAACTAAACAGGTTGTTCAAAAAGTAGCAGCTACACCACCTGCCGCAGTTGTTGCAACGAGTGATACCCCATACAATTATACCAATGAAGCTCAAAAAGCCTTAAGTAATGCTGCTAAACCAGTTCAAACTGTTAAATGCTATGATACAGGAGCTAGTGCAATAGAGTTAACAGCAACTTGTCAAAAAAATATCACTGATGCTTTAGACAAAAATAAAGGTGCAAAATATTTTGAGATCGTTGGAGTAATTGGACAAAGTGATAAAGATAAATTTAACACTACTGATGAAAAAGCCTTAGAATATTTAAGTGTAGGATTAGCACAAAGTAGAGCTAATGAATCGGCATGGTTCATTCGAAAAAAAGTGGGTGACACTCCAACTATTCGACCAGTGAATTATCCAGTATATTCAAAACAAGATAACAAAGGTGTTATCATTAAAATATATCAATGATCTATGATATAGCTATCATTGGAGCAGGAGCAAGTGGTCTTATGACTGCTTCCTTGCTTCCTAAAAGTCTCAATATAGCCATCATTGATAGCAATGCTCAGATAGGAGCAAAGATTAAAATCAGTGGTGGAGCCAAATGCAATATTACCAATACTACTATTGATTCAAGTCACTATTTAGGTGATCAAGAGTTTGTTAATACTGTATTAAAAAATTTGAGCGTTAAAGAGTTGTTAGAATTTTTGAATAGCAATGGAGTGCGACCATATATCAATGAAAAAATTGTCAAAGGGACTTATTTCTGCCACTCTTCGCAAGATGTAATAACAATGTTTAAAAATCTTACCAAGCATTGCCATTTTTATATGGAACATAAAGTTGAAAATGTTAGTTATGATCAATATTATACGATTCATACGAATCAAAAAACGATCCAAGTAAAAAAATTGATCGTGGCTAGTGGAGGATTGAGTTATGCCTCATTGGGAGCTAGTAGTATTGGATTGGATATAGCGAAGCAATTTGGGCACACAGTTAGTGTTACCAATCCAGCTTTGGTTGGATTCACTGTACAAAAAGATCAATTTTGGTTTAAGGAATTGAGTGGACTTTCAATTGAGGCTCAAATCAGTGTTGAAGATAAAAAGCTTTTTGGATCGATGCTATTTACCCATAAAGGTTGCAGTGGACCAGTTATTTTAAATAGTTCATTGTATTGGAAAAAAGGAACCATTAGTATTGATTTTCTTCCTACAAAGAATAGTTATTTGCCAAAACGATTTATGAAACTTTTTAAAGAACAATATGGAAATGATTTTGATAAAAAGTTGTTACACAATTACATTATGGCTCCAGCTGGAAATTTTGGATACACTAAAGCAGAAGTAACCAAAGGTGGAATTGATGTGAGCGAAATTGATTCAAAAGATATGCAAAGTAAATTACAAAAAGATCTCTATTTTATTGGCGAGGTATTGGATGTAACGGGTGAACTTGGTGGGTACAATTTTCATTGGGCATTTGCGTGTGCAAAGACGTTAAAGGAGCAATTATGTGCTTAGTGATCTCTTTGGTTTGCTATTTGATGGCTTATATGTCGTATCAAAATGAAAATACCACTTCATTGCTTGTAAATCTGTTCTTGGGGCTGTTTTTTACAGGACTTATGATAAGAAATGTATTTAAAACTCGTAATGAAAAGAAAGATAAGTAATTTTGACATTAAATTTTATATCTGATATTATTGCTACAATATTTTCAAGTAAGGTTTTTATTTATGGCACTTAACATTTTATTTGTTTCTCAAGATGATGCATTTACTTTTGATATGATTGGATTAAGTTTACACACAGATATGAGTGAACATCCAGAGATCAAAGTATTTGGAGCTCAAAATGAACAGGATGCCTATAAAGTACTAAATAACCGACCAGTCCATATGATGGTGGTTGATTATGATATTAAAAATATGAATTGTGATAGATTTGTTGATCTGATAAAGATTGATCAGCGATTTAGAAGAATTCCAATTGCTATTATTTCTGCAGACAAATTCAATGAAAGACGAGCCTATGAAATAGGAATTGTAGACTTTTTTCATAAACCAATCTCTATTCAAGAATTGATCGATAAGATCAGTAGTACATTAAGTCCATTTCATGAAGTAAATCATATCTTACACCCAGTAGATATCGAAACTACCGAAGCCTTATTGGCTTTGTTGAAACAAAACATCAAATATAATTCATTTCTAAAAACTTCACTTCAAGATGATATTTCTAAATTGAATGTTGAAAAATTGATCGAGGTATGTAATTCAATGGCACGAAACAATCAAAAGGTCATTAATCATATTAATGATGCAAAAGAAGGGCAAAATTGAGAATAGGATTTATAGGTGATATTGTTGGACGACCTGGTAGAAAAATGGTACAACAATATCTTAAAACTGCCCGACAAGAATTTGGTATTGATTTAGTTATTGCTAATGGTGAAAATGCTAGTCACGGATTTGGCTTAACAGTAAAAAATTGCGAAGAATTAATCAAAGCAGGTATTGATGTTTTTACTGGTGGAAACCATACCTTTGATAAAAAAAATGAAATATTAGCTTTATTGGAATCTTATCCTGTTTTACGACCTGATAATTATCCAAAAGGTGTACCAGGAAGTGGAGTAAAGATTATTGAGATCAATGGAGAACTATTAGCTATCATTAATTTGATGGGTATTTATACAATGCCAACAGTAGAAAATCCATTTAATTGGGCGACAAATTTAATTGAGCAACTTCAAGAACAAAATATCAAAAATATCTTTATAGATTTTCATGCTGAGGCTAGCAGTGAAAAAAGAGTGATGCATATGATGTTTAAAAGCAAAGTTAGTGCTATTTGTGGAACCCATACTCATATAGGGACTGATGATCTTCAAATTGATGAGGGAACGTGCTATTTAACCGATATTGGTATTACTGGTTGTAGAGATAATGTTATTGGAATGGATTCTAAAATACCAATTCAAAAAGCGACCACTGGAATTGGTGGACATTTTGAAGTTCCAAACAATTGTAAAGCAATTTTACAACTTTTAGTAGTAGATATTCACAACGGTAAAGCAACTGATGCAATGAAATTAAAGTTTTATAGTGATGATCGTCCACGAACTATTCAAAAAGCTTTTATTGAATAATATTAAAGTTTATTGTAATTTTTAAGTAACTTCTTAGTGACAATAAAGTAACATTTCTTTATATAAAATTAAATAAAGAGATGATGGATGCTTAACGATATTATTAAAACTGTATTCTTGCAGCTAAATGCACAAAAAATCCCAGTAACGCCAGATATGTATAGAAAGTATTTTTGCAAAGAGGCAAAAAGATTGGGAATGTATACTGAAGATTGTAATTCGCTAGAAGTGCTTAAAGAGAGTCTTTCTTTTCAAAATCAAGCAAAATTAAAAAAACTTAATATTGATAATATGGATACACTGCTAAATTATTTAGCACAACAACTTTCAAAAACTGACAACAAAGAGGAAGTATCAAATATGATAGGAATGGTAGCTTTATTAAAAGATACCCTTGAACCTTCTGTTGGAACTTATGAAGATGATAATATATCTTCATTGGAAGTAAAATTAAAAAGTAATCCAAACTTATTAATGGATGATGAACTACAAAAAGAGATATTCGCTCTCATTGATGAAAGAAAAAAATTAGATCGTCAAGTAATCATGGATAAAACTGCTGAACTAGCAACAGTACTATCAACTATCACTCAATCATTGAAAAACTCGCTTAATGCTAGTAAAGATGGGAATTTTAATATCAAAAATATCAAACAAGAGATCGATAAGCTTGATGTTGCTGGTTTTGAATCAGACCAAGCGCTCAAAGATATTAAAGCACAGTTTATATCAGTTGCAGATTCAATTCAAACTGAAACAGATGCTTTATCCACTGTATTGAGTAATGAAAGTCATAAAGTAACTTCATTAGAGCAAAAAGTGCAGTTATTGGAAAAACAATTATTGGATGCAAAAAAACAAAGTAATACAGATTTTTTGACTGGTGCAATGACCAGAAAAGCTTTTGATGAAAAGTTGAATGCTTTGGAAGCAAAATTTACTGCTGAAGCAAAAGATTATAGTGTTATCTTTTTCGATCTTGATCATTTCAAAAATATCAATGATACCTATGGTCATGATGCTGGGGATAAGGTTCTGTCAACATTTTCTAAACTCTTACTCAAAGAATTTAATCAATTTGGATTGGTTGCCCGTTATGGTGGTGAAGAGTTTGTCGCTCTTTGTCCTCAAAAGTCAGTTCAAGAATGTCATGATAAAGCACAAGAGGTTCGTACAATATTACACAAAGCAAACTTTGTATATGATAATCAAAAAATAAAAGTAACTTATAGTGGTGGAGTATGTCAACGATCAGAACAAGATACTGTGCAAACGATGTTAAAACAAGCAGACAAGCTTCTATATGATGCGAAAGAAAATGGAAGGGACCAGATTAGATTCTGATAGTTTTGAGCTATTAAAACAGCTTAAAAAACTTGAACTTTTAAAAGATAGAGATGAATATTGGTGGGAAGGGATTGGTACCTTTGAAACCTTTTTAGGGGCAATCCTTACCCAAAATACAAAATGGACCAATGTAGAAAAGTCTCTACGAAACCTACAGCAAATCAATGTCATTACTTTAGAATCGATTGCTAACGTTGATTTAACTATTTTTATTGATGCTATTGCACCAAGTGGATTTAAAAATCAAAAATCAAAACGCTTAAAAACAATTTGTCAAAATATCTTAGATGAATTTAATACATTTGAAAATTTCAAACAAAATGTAACCAGGGATTGGCTTTTGTCTCAAACTGGAATTGGACCTGAAACAGCAGATTCAATTTTATGTTATGTATGCATGAAAGAGGAAATGGTCGTAGATAGTTATACTAAAAGGTTATTGAGTAACTATGGACAAGAGTTTAGGGATTATGAACAACTCAAAGCATGGTGTGAATATGGAATTAAAGAAAATTTTGATAAAATAATTGCACTTTATGGTTATGAAATCACACTCAATAAAGTGTATGCAAGGTTTCATGGCAAAATCGTCGAATATATGAAAAAGGGCTAATTTCATGATTATCATTCCTCAAACAAAAGGTGGAGTAGGGAAGTCAACTGTTGCTATGCAAGTTATCGCTCCCTATTTGTTCAAAAAACACGGAAAAAAAGTTACGTATATCGAAATCGATGATGAAAATAATGATTCAAAATCATTTACTCAAACCAATATAGTCAACAAACGAATGTTAGGAACAAACAAGATCACTGAACTAGATGAAATGATCTTGATGGATGACAATCATGAGATTATAGTAGACGTTGGTGGAAATAAAACGTCAACATTAGTTTTAGATGAGATCAAAAAAGTAGGTTCTTTTGGAAATGTAAAATGGATCATTCCATTGGGTGATGGGGAGCTTGATGGGAAAAATGCTATTGCGACAATGAAAAAGATCAAGCGAATTGAAAATGAACCTGAAAAAAATATCATTTTCGCACTTAATCGTGCCATTAATATGGAACCAGATTATATAGAAGAGCAATTTATCAATTTTTTTGGTCATAAATATCTTGATAGTAATTCTGTGATTTGTGATTTTGTAAAAGATCCAAAATACTTTCCAGTGAAAAATGATAAAGTGATCACTATGAGTCGATATTTAGGAAGTACAGTTTGGGAGATGGCGTATAATAACACTGATTTTAGTGCAAAAGCAGTTCAAGCAAAAGAGCTTGGGGATATGGAAAGTGCTAAGAAATATCTTTTCTTTCGACGGATTCAAACAGAAGCAAAAGATTATGTGCTTGGAACTTTAAACCAAATATTCAATCAACTAGATCAATGGATAGATATTAAAAAATGAGTGATATGAGTTTTAAACAAGCTAAAGAGCTTGTTGAAAAGATCGAATTAACAGAACTTACACTTAAACACACTGTAGATGATATTCATAAGGCTTCAACGCAATTCAATGAGTCTTTAAAATACCAAGAACGAATTATCCAAATGTTACCAAAAGCAGAGAAGAAGTTAAATATGATGCGATTTTTGGTGGCAATCAATATTGGGTTTATTGTTGGTATTATCGTGGGTAAATATTTATTATAATTTTAAAAATTTTAAAGGATTTGTTTGAGTAAACAAGAAGGTAAACAAGAAGAAATTGTTGCAATGTTTAATGAAATTGCTAAAACATATGATTTAGCAAATAGAATTTTAAGTATGGGTGTTGATAAAACGTGGAGAAAAAAAGCGTGCAATATGGCATACGATTTCTATGGGAAACAAACGATTGATAGAATCGTTGATGTAGCTTGTGGAACAGGTGATCTTATGATCGACTGGGAAAATGTTGCAAACAAACGGGGTATTGAGATTAAAGATATTGTCGGTGTTGATCCTAGTGTTGGAATGATGGCGGTTGGAAAAACAAAGATTCCTCATAGAACTTTTATTGAAGCAGGGGCTGAAAATATGCCTTTGGAAGATGAGAGTGCTGATTTTATCTCTATTTCATATGGAATTAGAAATGTTGTCAAAAGAAAAGAAGGACTTCAAGAATTTGCCAGAGTCCTTAAAAAAGGTGGGCTTTGTATTATTTTAGAATTTACTAAAAATGACAAAGATACTTTTGGAGCTAAACTTTCAAAGTTTTATATGAATAATCTTATGCCACATATTGGTGGAATGATCTCAAAAAACAAAGAAGCCTATACATATTTACCTGAGTCAATTGAAGCTTTTGTAACTACTGAGCAATTAACGAACGAACTCAAAGAAGTTGGTCTAGAGCCAATTTTCGTTAAAGGGTATAGTTTGGATATGAGTACAACATTTATTGCTAGAAAGATATAAATGCAACACCCCTTAAGCGTTAGTGAACTCAATACTCAAATAAAATCACTAATGGAGTCTACCTTCACACATGTATATGTGGAAGGGGAGATTTCAAATCTCACCTATCATAATTCTGGACATATTTATTTTTCAGTTAAAGATGAAAGTTCAACAATTTCATGTGTGATGTTTCGTGGAAATGCTCAATATTTAAAGTTTAGACTTGAAGTAGGAGCAAAGATAAATATTCATGGAAGTATTACTGTGTATGCTCCAAGAGGTAATTATCAATTATTATGTTCAAAAATAGAGCCAAGTGGAATTGGAGCCTTAGCATTAGCGTATGAACAGCTTAAAACAAAGTTACAGATAAAAGGGTATTTTGACACTAGTATCAAAAAACAACTTCCAAAATATCCTAAAACAATTGCTATAGTCACTTCAAATACAGGTGCAGCGATTGAAGACATGAAAAAGATTTTAGCGAAGCGTTGGCCAATAGCCAAGATGATATTAGTGCCAACATTAGTTCAAGGGCAAGGATCAAAAGAGGATATTGTATCTTCAATAAAGTTTGCAGATTCTTTGAATGCTGATTTGATGATCGTTGGACGAGGGGGAGGGAGTATTGAAGACCTATGGGCTTTTAATGAAGAGTGTGTAGCAGATGCAATATATGAAGCAAAGACCCCAATCATATCTGCAGTGGGACATGAAAGTGATACAGTTATTAGTGATTTTGTAGCGGACGTAAGAGCTTCAACACCATCAAATGCAATAGAAATATCTACTCCAGATATTAATGATTTAAGAATTTCTCTAGATAATATTGCTGATCAATTCTATCAAGCTCAAACTCAAGTGATCAAGTATAAACAACAGATTTTAACACATTTATATAATTCATACAAACAACATTCACTTGATATGAAATTCAATCTTATGAACAAGCAGTTGATTGATCTTAAACAGCAATTTAATGCAGTGTTTATGCAAATTATCAGAAAAAATGAAAATGCCTTAGTCGTATTGAAAAATGGTTTTGAAGCAAATCATCCTGATAAAAAACTTTCATTTGGATATGTTCAAACAACAAAAGATAAAAAAATAATTGATATAACCACATTAAATCAAGATGATTTGTTTGATTGTGAGACTCCAAATACAATAGTTTCATGTAAAGTGCTAGATAAAAGATCATTGAACTAAAAAATTAAGCTCTAACTAGTTACAATTTAGTAATAATTTTTGACAAATAGATTTTTTATAATATTGTCTTAATAATTTTCTATCGTTGTACTAAGCAATACAATAGTACAATATTTAAAAGGGGTTTATATGGCTGAACAAGAAGTATTCGATAAGAACATGAAAGAATATATGACATTTGAACTAGGCAAAATGAAATATGCTATAGAATTACCAAAGATTAGAGAGATTTTAACCTATCCTGAGATTATCACTGCATTACCAAACACAACTGAATGGGTAAAAGGTTTGATAAACTTAAGAGGTGAAGTGGTTCCAATTTTGGATACTAGAATTAAATTTAATACTGGTAAAATCGAATATAACGAGCACACAGCAGTGATTGCCGTTATTACTGAAGATAAAAGAATGGTTGGACTTGTTGTTGACAAAGTTGATGATGTGCAAAGATTAGATATGTCAGCACTTTCACCAGTATCTGAAATGGGATCAGCAATTCCATCAAAATATCTTAAAGGATATGTACGATTGGAAAACAACCAAATGCTTGTTATTATGGATGTTGAAACAGTTGTGCATAAAGAAGAATTAAAAGACTCATAATAAAGAAATAATATGCAAGAAAAAATAGCGAAACTTAAAGAACTCAAACTTCTTTTTGTTGAAGATGAAACTGATCTTATTCAGATCATTATGGAAACATTAGACAAATTACAATGCAACTACTTGGTTGCTAGTAATGGTCAACAAGCTTTGGATATTTTGAAAGATAATCAAGATGTTGATCTTATCGTTACAGATATTAATATGCCAGTGATGAATGGATTAGAGATGATCGAGAATATTAGAAATAATCCAGACTTAAAAGATAAAGAGATTATTATCATGTCTGCGCACACTGAAACTAATTTTATTCAATCTGCAAAAGAATTAGGGGTAGATAACTATTTATTAAAACCATTTGATTTTATTAAATTCATTGATTTGATTGTTTCAATGGATCTAAAATAGAGGTATAATGGCTGTTGATAAAAAACTTCTCAAACGCTTAAGAGCCTTATATGTAGAGGATGATAACAACATCCGAAATGAACTTTCAGGGTTACTTTCAAATTTTTTTGATACTGTTTATACTGCTGTTGATGGTGTTGATGGACTGAAAGTTTATAATGAACACAAAGGTGATATTGATGTAATCTTGAGTGATATCAATATGCCAGGACTCAATGGTATAGAGATGGTTAAAAAGATTCGTGAAGTTGATCCAAAAATCCCAGTACTATTTGCAACAGCCTACTCAGATAATGATTATTTAAGTGAAGCGATCAAGGTAAGAGTATATGATTATATCGTTAAGCCAATTGATATTAGAAGTTTATTAGGGGTGATGAATGATCTAGCAAATATTCTTTATCAAGAATTTATGATCGAGCAACAACATAAAGAACTTGAAAAATATAAAGATGTGATTGACACTAATAATATTGTATTGAAAACTGATCTTGATGGAAAAATTGAATATGTGAACTCTCACTTTTGTGATACCACTGGATATGATTCAAAAGACCTTGTTGGAGAGTCAATTCAAAAACTAAAACATAAAGATACTCTTGATTCTATCTTTGATGAGATTTTTTTAAAAATAAAAAGCAACGAACCTTGGAAAGGAAAGATTAAAAATCTAACAAAATTTCAAGATGAATATATTGTTGATTCGTATGTGATTCCTACTATTAATGATGCTGGTGAGATCAAAGGATCATTTTGGGTTCAACGAGATATCACCGTTGAATTAAATCAAAAAAGAGATATCCAAAAAGCATTGATGAAAGATAAGGGTGAGATTTTCCTCAAAGGGAAAGAATCTATGGCCGAACTCAATACTATTATCAATGAATTAAACAATAGAGTTAATGACCTTCAAAAAATTGCTAAACAAGCACATATAGAAAAAGAAAATATTTTGATGAATACTGAAAAGCATACGATTGAAAATAAACGATTGAAAAATGAAATCAAATTGCTTAAAAAGAATGCTGAGTATGTTGAAGATAAATCGCAAAAAACATTGAAGCTTAATAAAGAGCTTTTGGATTTGCGACATCAAATTAAATTACTTGAAGTCTCGAATGAAAAATTAAAACAAAGTGCTGGCAAAGATTTTATGCAAGAAAAAGCAAACTATGAAGTACGAATCGATGATCTTGAAAAAGAACTAGAATCATGTCTATCAAAACTTGAGGATATCGGTGATTCTGAAGCCTTTGCTCAAAAACTTCAATACTGGAAAGATAAAGCCCAAGAAGAAACAAGAAGAATCGAACGGCTTGAAAAAGAGATAATTCGCTTAGGAGATAAGGGAGTTATGAAAAAAATCTTTGGATAGAAAGCTAGATTGCTTTCAATCCTCCAAAGAAATATACACTAAATTTTGAAATAGATTCTTGAATCATTTTATCCATAAATTCTTCAAATTTATCTGGTTTTTTCCATACCACCTTTTTAACATTCGCTAGTTCTTGTAGCCGTTTGGTTGCTAATGAGATCGTTCCAACTTCATCAATGAGCTTGACCTCTTTTGCTTGTCGTGCAGTGAAAATATGAGCATCAGCAAATTGTGTGTGATTTTCTGGATTTAGATTTCTAGCATTTGCAACATCTTCTACAAAAATTTTGTAAGTATCTTGAATCACTTTAGTTAATTCTTCTTTTTCATAAGCTGTCCATTCTCTAGTTGGAGTTCCCGATTCTTTGAATTTACCTGCTTTTAGAGTCTGTGTTTTTATTCCAAGTGTTTGCATTAGTTCTTCAACATTTGCTCCTTGAAAGATCACTCCAATAGAACCTATCATACTTCCAGGATTGGCGATGATCTCATTAGTCCAAATTGAAGCATAATAACTTCCACTAGCCATAGTTCCACTTGCATATGCTATAACTGGTTTTGTCTCTTTAAGTTCTTTAAGGGCATAAGCAATTTCAATTGATGGAGCAACTGCGCCACCTGGAGAATTTACATTAAGTAAAACTCCTTTAATATGAGGATCATTTTTCGCCTCATAAATATCTTCCAATATCTTTTCACTATTCATAATAGCCCCAGTTAAATTGATCTTTTGCAGATTAGGGTTTGTTTGTTCAATTGGTTCAGACCCACCAAATATAATGAATAGGATCGTTAAAAAAACAATTGATTTAAAATAGGTTTGTATAAATCTAAGCGTAGCAGTAATTGGGGTAAAAAGGAATTTTAAAAAATTTAACATAATTCTCCTTTGATATAAACTTCATGCACTTCTTGAGCATGCAAGATCAGTTGACTATGAAGATTTTCTTCCGTGACACAATCAGGTAATGTAAGGATCAATATATCAGCGTCATAATCTTTTTTTAGTGAACCTTTTGTATCTAATCCAAGTGCTTTTGCACCACCAAATGTAGCATAGGAAACTAAATCTTTTGCTAAAGTATTGAGATTAGTTTGAGCGTGTATCATTAGTGCATTGCGCATTTCATCAAATAGATTTAATGAATAATTTGAACTCAATCCATCTGTACCGAGTGCAACATTGATTGAATCTAGTTTTGATAAATCCAAGATACTATTTGTTAATAATCTATTGGAAACTGGACAATGGATGATCGAAGCTCCAAGTTTTTTAATCTGTTGTAAGTCAAAATCGTTGGCTTGTACACAATGAGTGAAACTAAGATTTTCAATCCCTTTGAAACAATCTAAAAATTCAGTAGGTGAACACAATGATCGGCTTTGATTCAAGAAGTTATTAAAAAATGGAGCAAACTCACCACAATGCGTTTCTAGCCATTCTCTCTCTGCAAGTGATTCCAAAAAGTGGGCACTCACTGGTATCTTATTTTCTTTGGCGATCTTTAGCACTTCCCTTATTAAAAATGGATGCACTGAATAAGGGGAATGTATAGCAATTGCTGGGATAAAATTATCACTTTTATATTTTTGTGCAGTGGCTAATTTAGCTTTAAAGTCACTAAAGAGTGTATCGATCATATCGGCTTTGCTACCAATTGCTTCAGTAAAATAAACGACATTGATTGGTGTTTGAACGCACGAATCCAGTTCCATCCCATAAGAGCTAATCGCTCCTATGGTCGTTGTACCGCTGTGAAGCATCTGTGCAAGTTTTGAGTCAATAAGTTCTTTGGTAGCTCCCTCAATCAATTCTTCTCTATTTGCAATTACTGAATCAAGCCAAGTATTAAAATTACCATATTGAAGCGTTGTGGTATTGGCACTAAATTCTAAATGCACATGTGGATTAACAAGACCTGGCATAATGATTGAATTTGGTTGCGATTCTATTGTTTGAATTTGAGGATATTTATCTTGTAGATATTCTACGGTTCCAACATCGATAATAGTGTCAGAAAATACAACACCACCATTTTCAATGATAGTGTTGTTTTCATCACAGGTAAGTACCCATGAAGCTTTGATTATTTTCATATTTATTGTGCAGTTGGAGCGTTTTGTGACTCTTGTGCTTTTCTCATTGCAGAGATTTCAGTTAAAATTTGCGTTAAAGAGATCATTGCTAAATGATAACCAAATGGTCCAAATCCTGCAATTACACCAGTGCTTGATGCTGCAGTGATAGATTTTTGTCTAAATTCTTCTCTTTTATAGATGTTTGATACATGAACTTCTACTGTTGGTAATGCAACAGCTGCTAAAGCATCTCTAATTGCGATTGAAGTATGAGTGTAAGCTGCAGGGTTGATAATGATTCCATCAACTGTACCTAAACATTCTTGGATCTTATCAACGATTTCACCCTCTAAATTACTTTGGAAAAATTCTAATTCAAGACCATTTTGATCTGCTGTTGCTTTCATTTGTTCATGGATTTGATCCATTGTCATTGGTCCGTATACATTTTGCTCTCTAATACCTAACATATTGATATTTGGACCTTGAATTACTGCTATTTTCATTTTTTACCTTTGTTTGTTAAAAATTTCGATAAGATTATAGCTAAAACAGAGTTAAGGGCACCTCTAAAATGAAAAACTATATTTTAAAAAATGAAAATGCAGTATTTTTTGAATCAGGATTTAGTTGCGATAATGTGATCTTGATTGTATTAGGAAATGAAAGTTTTTTTCTCACTGATGCACGTTATACGATTGAAGCAAAAGAACAGACTAATTTGCAAACGCAAGTTATTGAAACAAATGAATTGATCAAAACAGCTAAAAAGATCCTCAAAAAAGAGAAGGTAAAAAAGATCACGTATGATCCGTATGATTTTTGTGTTGCAGATTTTAATAACTTAACGCAAAGTTGTAATACAGAATTTATCTCAAAACCATTTTTTTCAAAACAAAAAAGAATTATCAAAACTGATAAAGAGATCAAATTATTGAAAAAAGCAGCGCAATTTGGAAGAGATGGATTTGAACGATTTGCTAATTTTTTAAATGAAGATGGTTTAGGTCAAAGTGAACAATTTTTGTATTATAAAGCTCAAGGATTTATGAGTAACAGTGGAAAATTAGATTTGAGTTTTGATCCAATAGTTGCAATAAATGCCAATGCAGCTAAACCTCATGCTTTACCAACTTCACAAAAGTTAGTAAAAAATGATCTTTTACTGGTTGATGCCGGAATAAAATACAAACGTTATTGTAGTGATAGAACCTGTACAAGTGCTATTAATTCTATGATAAGTTTTCATAGAGATCAAAAATTTACGAATAAAAAACAGCAAACAATCTATGATATAGTGAGAACTGCCCAAGAAAAAGCTATAAAAAAAGCACGTAGTGGAATGAAAGCTTCCAAAATAGATGCTATTGCTAGGGAAGTGATCGAAAAAGCTGGATATGGTAAATATTTTGTTCACAGCACTGGTCATGGAGTAGGATTGGATATACACGAGTATCCAAATATCAATAGTCGTAATGATTTGAAAATTGAAGATAATATGGTCTTTACCATTGAACCAGGTATTTATTTAGCCAACGAATTTGGTGTAAGAATCGAAGACACGGTTGTGATGCAAAATGGTAAGGCAATCATTCTGTGAGAAAACAAATTAATGAACAACTAGTATTATTCTATACAAATTTATTTCCAACAAAATTAAATAGTTGTTCAAATAAATCTCATATCGTTACTTTGGGTATTGGTGGAAATATTGGGAATGTAAAACAAGGTTTTCATAAGCTATTTAAAATGCTTAATTCCGATGGAAGATTCAGTATCATAAGCACTTCACCAATATTAAAAAATCCTCCATTTGGTTATCTCGATCAAGATGATTTTAAAAATGCTATTATTGTTGTAGCAACTGATCTTTCCCCCCATGCAACGCTTGGAGCAATGCAACGATATGAGAATAGGTTTAAAAGAAAAAGATCATTTAAAGATGCGCCAAGAACACTTGATATTGATATGATCTTTTATGATAATAAGATGATCAATACAAAAGATTTGATTATTCCCCATCCTCATTGGTATAAAAGAGAGAGTGTTATAATTCCTTTAGGATTGCTTCCATGATTCAAAATTCTAAAATACTTACTTTTGTTTCAGATAAAAGTGATCGAAATATCGCTTTTCATGTAGAAGATACTCAAGAAAATGTAACTAAAAATCGAATTGCATTGGCACAAAAATACTCTTATAACAATGCTAATTTAGTGTATATGCAACAAACTCATTCTAATCATGTAGCATGTGTAGATCATGATAGTGATAAATTACAGTTAGACACCGATGCCTTGATAACCAATAAAAAGAATTTACCATTAATGGTGATGGTGGCTGATTGTATTCCTATAGTCTTTTTTGATTCTTCTAAAGAAGTGATAGCTGTAGCTCATGCAGGGAGAAATGGGGTTTATACAAATATTGTAAGTAATGTGGTACATTTGATGTGCTCAAATTATTCAAGTGAAGCTCAAGATATTGAAGTGTATTTGGGTCCTAGTATTCAAAAGTGTTGTTATGAAGTGAGTGAAGAATTAGCTCAAATTGCAGTAAAAAGTTTTGGAACTCAATTTGTTGATGGACGATTGGTTGATCTGCAAGGAATTTGTAAACAGCAATTGGTAGATGTTGGAATTTTAGAAAAGAATATTGAAATAGAACCATACTGTACAAAATGTAATCCAGCACAACAATATTTTTCATATAGAGTAGATGCAGACCAAGCTGGACGATTTGGTGCAGTAATAATGTTAAAAGGGAATTGATATATGGCAAAAAAAGTTTTAGTGGGACTTAGTGGTGGAATAGATAGTAGTGTAACCGCATACTTATTACAAAATGAAGGCTATGAAGTCGTTGGAGTCTATATGAAACTCCATAATGCCATTGAAGGATATCATGAAAAAAATATAGAAGCAGGCCAAAAGGTTGCGAAGTTTTTAGGAATTGAATATCATGTATTGGATCTCACTAAAGAATTTGAAAAAGAGGTATATGATTATTTTGTTCAAGATTATATTGATGGAAACACACCTAATCCATGTGTAAAATGTAATCGAACTATTAAATTTGGAGCTTTGTTGAATTATGCAAAAATACTTGGAGCAGATTTTTTAGCTACTGGACATTATGCTAAAACAGATGGAAAATTTATCTATTGTGCTCAAGATAAATCAAAAGACCAAAGTTACTTTTTAGCACAAGTAAATAAAGAAGTACTCCCTTTTCTAATTTTTCCAATGAGTCAATATACTAAAGATGAGATCAGAGAAATCGGAAGTAAAATTCCAGCACTTAAAGATATAGCTCAAAAGAAAGAATCTCAAGAAATTTGTTTTGTGGAAAATGTTTATACCGATATTCTTAAAAAACATACAAATATCGATATGCCTGGTGATACCTTAGATATGGATGGAAATGTGGTAGGGCATCACAAAGGATATATGCATTACACTATTGGCAAACGTAGAGGTTTTTATGTACATGGGGCTCATGATCCTCATTTTGTAGTGAAACAAGATCCAAAAAATAATACGATTACTGTTGGAAAAAAAGAAGCAATAGCAATGAATCATGTTGAAGCTGGAAATCTCAATATGTTTATTGATGATGTTCAATTTGAATGTGGTGTAAAATTAAGATATCGAGCACATATGGTTGCATGTGATGTAGAGATAAAAAACAATAAAGCCTATATCAATTTACACGAACCAGTTTTTGGAGTTGCTTCAGGTCAAGTTGCTGTATTCTATGATAATGAGAAGGTTTTAGGAAGTGGCTGGATAGAAAAATCTTTTTAAACTTTTTCTTTTAAGAACAATTTTTATTTTTTAATAATTTTTAATATAAATTATAAAAAAATATGTTATAGTTCTTTTTATGAGAGAGAAAAGCCCAATCGATTTAACATCGTTAAAAATTAAATTTTTTGTATTGTTTATAATATTGACTTTAGGTACTTATTTTGTAGTTACCCATTTTCAATATAAAAATAATAACAAGATTTTAATGAATACGACTGAAACCTATCAACGAGCTTATTATTCAGTCTATCAACAGCATAAAGAACTTTCAGATGTTATTGCTTCTGGTCTAATAAAATTCACTAGTATAAAAAAGAAATTAAAACAACTTAATGATTGTACAATGGATCAGCGAGAACAATTTAGACAAGAATTATTCGATAATATATTAGATAGATTTAAAACATTAAAATCAAAACATGTTAATAATATAGTTTTTGTAGATCAAAGAGATATTGTATTTTTAAGAGTAAGATATCCAGATCGATATGATTCGAAAGTGAGTTCATTGAGACATTCAATAGAATATGCATCAAAAAATCATAAAAGTATTGATACCTATGAAACTTGTGATAATGGTGCCGCATTTAGATTTGCATACCCAATTATGGATGGTGATAACTATTTGGGAATTATTGACATAAGTTTTGGAGAAGAAGCAATAGTGGCAAATATTATGCAACAATATTTTGTTTTAAGTAATTTCTTTATTAGTCAAAAATATTTTAAAAAAGAGTTTATTGCTAATCCCTCAGCAGATTTTGTAGCATCACATTTTGATGGATATTATTTTGATCAGAATGTTTTGAATGAATTGATGCATTTTTCAAAATCTAATATATCTCAACTCAAACCAAATGATAAAGCACTTGAAGAGATTTTGCAAAAAGCTCAATTGAATTTTCCAACATCCTATTATGATGATCATATTCAAATGATCTATACTGTAATTCCAATCATTAATAAAATCACTTATGAAAAACAAGCATTTTTAGCTATTCGAAGCGATGGACAAGTGATAGCTAAATCCAATGAATTTCATAATGTGATTTTATTATTATTGATAACGATGCACATACTGATGTCTTTATTGCTTTATTTTCAAATAGCAAAACGTTATACAGACAAACTAGTGATGCAAGAAGCATATCAAAAAGAGAAACAATTTTTAGAACAAGCTAAAATGGCACAAATGGGAGAGATGCTTGGAAATATTGCCCATCAATGGCGACAACCTTTGAGCGTGATTAGTACGAGTGCTAGTGGGTTGAGATTAAAAAAAGAGTTCGGGCAACTTGATGATCAATTTTTAGATGATATGGTTGAAAAGATCATGGGAAGTACACAATATCTCTCTGAAACAATTGATACTTTTAGAAATTTTATTCTTGAAGAAAAAACATTTAAAGAAGTTATTGTTCAAAATCTTTTAGATGAAGCGATTAATATTGTATCAGCTTCAATGTATAACCATTCGATTAAAATAGAAAAATTATATAAAGATCAAGATCCTATTATAGTAAATTTAGTTGCTGTTGATCTTTCTCAAGTATTAATCAATCTTTTGAATAATTCAAGAGAAGCATTAGTAGAGAATAGACAAGATAATAGATGGGTCAAAGTTGATCTAGAACAAAAAGATATATTTGTAAGGATTATCATTGAAGATAATGCTGGAGGTATTCCAACAGAGATACTATCGAAAATATTCGATCCTTATTTTACAACCAAACATAAATCTCAAGGTACTGGATTGGGTCTGTATATGTGTAAAGAGATTATTGAAAAACAACATGAGG
>JBNLDA010000004.1:0-32857 GCA_050304095.1 Arcobacteraceae bacterium
GACCTTATATTTTATAAAGATTACCATACATATGATGGAGTCTATATTGGATGTAATGATGCTTTTTGTGAATTTGTAGGACTTGATAAAGAACAAATCATTGGTAAAACTGATATCGACTTATTTGATAAAGAACTTGCAGAACTTTTTGTGAGAAAAGATAAAGAAATGCTACAAAACAATATAACACAAACAAATGAAGAATGGGTCACATATCCAAATCAAGAAAAAGTTCTTTTAGATACTATTAAAACACCTTTATATGATTCACACAACAATATATTAGGAGTTTTAGGAATTAGTAGAAATATTACAGAAAAATATCACACCAATCAAGAATTGAAAAAAAGAAATAAAATTTTAAATGAACAATCAAAATTAGCTGCTATGGGCGAAATGATAGCTAATATTGCCCATCAATGGAGACAACCACTTTCAGTTATCACCACAGGAGCAACAGGACTTAAATTATCAAAAGAACTTGATTCTTTAACAGATGAAATGTTATTTGATACGTGTGATTCAATCAACAATAATGCACAATATCTTTCTAAAACTATTGATGATTTTAGAAACTTCATTAAAGGAGAACGTGAAAAAACTAGATTTGATGTAACGAGCGAGATTGAAAGTTTCATTCACCTCGTTGAAGGTTCTTTAAAAGCCAATAACATAGAATTAATAACCCAATTAGAAGATCAACTATACTGCAATGGGTACCCAAATGAACTTATTCAGTGTTTTGTAAATATCTTTAATAACTCCAAAGATGTTTTAAAAGAAATTAAAGAACATAGATACATGTTTATAACTACAATGAAAACTGTTGAAAATAACATCATTATTGAATTTAAAGATAATGGTGGTGGTATCTATGAAGATGTATTACCTCATATATTTGAACCATATTTTACAACTAAACATCAAACTCAAGGTACAGGACTAGGTTTGAGTATGACTTACAAATTGATTGTTGAAGGTATGAATGGAACCATAGAAGCCCAAAATAAAACCTATGTATACAATGATACACAATACACAGGAGCAAAATTCACTATTATTATTCCATCAGAATAGTTATTCTCCATGACATTATTATAATTCAAAAAACAACTAACACATAACTTATTTTATTATTTTACTATTCCACCCATTCAAATACAAGGAGTAATAAAATATGAAAAAAATCTTACTATTAAGTACCATTGGAGCATCTGTTTTATTTGCAACTAATGGCGATCACCTCTACGCAGTTGGAGCTAAACCAAGAGCATTAGGTGGTACAGGAATAGCTAACTTTATGGGATCAGAAAATGCCCTTACCAATCCATCTCTACTCAATAAATCAGATATGCCAACAGAATTTTCATTTGGAGGAACTTCATTTCAATCCAATGTAAGTGTAAAAACAACAGCAGGAAATGGAACTGATGGCATGACAACATTTGGAACTGGCACTAAAAGAAAAAGTGACGAAGGTATCAGCGTGATACCTTCTGTATCAATATTACATAAAATATCAGATACTTGTACATTTGGATTAGGTATGCATGGAACTGCAGGAATGGGAACAGATTGGCGTAATGGCGATACTCCCTTTCAATCAGATATCAGTAGTCCAACACTCATGAACTTAGGACTATTCAACATGCGAAGTTCATTAATGTTAATGAAATTTGCTCCATCATATTCATATGGTCAAAAAAATTGGGGAGTTGGTATCACGGGTATCGTTCAATATGGTTCGTTGGGTATCGACTTTGATACGTATGATCCAATGAATAGTTTTGCCAGAAAACATGTAGGCAATGGTACATCAAATGATTATGGATTTGGTATTCAATTAGGTGGATATTATGATATCAGTGATGATCTAACAATTGGTGCAACCTATAAATCTGCCATTAATATGAGCTATAAAGATCAAATCTCAAAAGCATCAACAACATTTGGATTAGATTATGATGACGATTTGGAACAACCTGAAGAATATGGCTTAGGTATCTCATACAAATTTGGAAATTTCAATTTATCAGGTGATATTAAAAGTATACGATGGGGTGAAGCAAAAGGATATTCAAATTTTGAGTGGGAAAACCAAATGGTTTATGGTCTGGGACTACAATATACAACGAATCAATATTGGCTAGGAATTGGTTATAACTATGGTAAAAATCCAATTAAAAACAATAAAAGTACACAATTGACCAATACTGGTGTTACGACCGTAGGTGATACATTAAATCTCTTTAACTATGTAATGTTCCCAGCAATCATTGAATCAACCTATAGTATTGGTGGAGGATATAATTTAACTAAAAAAATGTCTATGGATCTATCATATACTAGATCACCTATCACTGTAGAAACTGTAAGTGCAAATACTTTAGGAGTAGGATCAGTTACCACTGAACATTACCAAAACAGTCTTAACTTCGCTGTTCGTTATAAATTCTAAAATCAAACTATCTTCCTATCTAATTTTAGTGCAATATATTAAAATATTGTGCTAAAAATTAGACTAATAGTTAATACATCATAGGTAGTGTATAATACACAAAATGATTCAGGAACAATATGCTCAAACAATATCTATACAATCTTTCTTTTTTATTTACTTTGATCATCATCACATTTATCTCATTTTTACCTGATTATGATGATTTGCCAGAAATTGCCTCATATAGCGACTATTTGAATCATTTTAGTGCATTTTTTGTACTTAGTTTTTTAATTCAAAAAGCCTATAAACTTAATACAAATCAAATATTTTCCTATCTCTTTTTCTATGGTTGTAGTATTGAAATAGTTCAATACTTTTTACCAAATAGAGTATTTGGACTTGATGACATTCTTGTTGATGTTCTTGGAATCACGATATATATATTGTTGCAAAAAAGGATCCCTTTTTGCAAACACTAGAACAAAAGTTAAAATCACTTCCAAATAATAGTGGTATATACCAATATTTTGATGAAAATGGAAGATTACTCTATGTAGGAAAAGCAAAAAACCTTAAAAATAGAGTCAAAAGCTATTTTAAGTTTACCCCAACTTTACAACCAGCCAATAAACTATCCTATCGAATTTTTAGAATGATATCACAAACTAAAGATATCAACTATATTCTTACACCTACGGAAAATGATGCCTTGATCTTAGAAAATTCATTGATCAAACAACTCAAACCAAAATACAATATACTTCTTAGGGATGATAAGACTTATCCATATATTTATATTGATACCAATGAAGATTTTCCACGATTAGAAATTACAAGAAAAATCATTAAAGGTGCTGGAATAAAATACTTTGGACCCTATTCTACTGGTGCACGAGATATGCTTAATTCTATCTATGAGATCGTTCCATTAGTACAAAAAAAAAGTTGTGTTGCTGGTAAAAAAGCATGTTTATTTTATCAAATTGAAAAGTGTCTCGCTCCTTGTGAAGGGAAAATCACAAAAGAAGAATACAGCAAACTTATAGATACTGCTTTAGAGTACATCAACAATAAAAATAAACTCATAGCTAAACTAGAAGAAAAAATGGAATTTTATAGTGAACAATTTAGATTTGAAGAAGCGATGGATTTACGAAATCGTATCACTACTATTCAAAAATCTGAACTCAAAAGTAGTTTTGATTTTGCCAATGATGAAAAGATTGATCTATTTACAGTTCTTCATTCCCAAAATCTTCAAAATGCAGTAATCGTAAGAATGTTTATACGCTCTGGAAAACTTGTAAGTAGTTCTCATAATTTTATACGACAAAGTGAAGAAATTGACCTCAATGAAGCGTATACTACTGCACTTGTAAACTACTATTCGCAAGAATTACCAGTTCTACCTAATGAGATACTTATCCCATTTGAACTTGAAGATAAAGAGAGTTTAGAACAATTCATTCAAAATAAATACAATAAAAAAATATCTATCAATATTCCTCAACGTGGAAAGAAAAAACAACTCATAGATATTTCAATTGCCAATGCCCAAGAACTACTAAAGATCAACAATCAAACACAACAAGACAATACGATCCATCAAGAACTCAAAAAATTACTCAATTTACAAAACCTTCCAATACGATGTGAAGCATTTGACAACTCACATATGATGGGACAAGCAACTGTTGGATCAATGATCGTATATGAAAATGACAAATATGTCAAATCCGATTATAGGCACTATAATCTTGAATCAAAAGATGAATATGGACAAATGCGAGAGATGCTGATGCATAGAGTAGAAAGCTTTGATAAAAATCCGCCACCAGACCTTTGGATCATTGATGGAGGTAAAACTTTACTTGATCTAGCAGTTGATATTGTAAATTCTAGTGGAGCCAATATTGATTGTATTGCAATTGCTAAACAAAAGCTTGATGCAAAAGCGTATAGAGCTAAAGGAGCTGCACGAGATATATTACATACACAAAATGAAGAATACAAATTAGAACCATCAGATAAACGACTTCAATTTGTTCAAAAATTAAGAGATGAAACTCATCGCTTTGCAATTACATTTCATAAAAAACAAAAAGTAGCTCAAGATAAACAAATATCATTACTCAATTTACATGGTATAGGAGAAGCAAAAGTAACAAAACTATTACAATATTTTGGTGATTTTGAATCAATCAAAAAAGCATCCTTATCAAAACTACAAGAAGTAATAAATCATAAAGATGCACAAACCATTTTTGATTACTATAAAAAGATATAGACAATTTTTTTCCATAACTTTTCTATACTTGTAAATATCGGAACTTTTTAACTTATTCACATACTTTTCACATTGAATGTTTTTGAATACTAATTCATAAAATTACAATTTTTACACAATTTTAGAAAAAAATTTTTAATCATTTCATAAGCTAAAAATCCCACAAATAAGGGGTTTAATCTAACTTTTAGATTGCAAAAAATATTATTTACTATCTTTAAGTTTATTTTTATATTTCGATAAAAAGGGGGTTTTCCAATTGATATAAAAAAAATGTGAATAACTTTTTTTTAATTAATTTGACCTAACTTTCGGGCTTGATTTGAGAAAATCTAAAAGTTGTTCTAATTGATTTTCATCAAAGATGATAAAATTATTTTTTTTCAAAATTGAAACAGTCACGCCACTACCATTAAGCATTTTTTTAGTAAATGTACCATCATAAATAAATTCATTTGAACAAGATGGTGACTTTGATTTCATAAGTGCAATTTGAATATCATTTTGAATACAATATTCCAAAGTTTTTTGAGCTCCAGCTATAAAAAATCGTGTCGTATCTTCTCCATTTTGGTTTTTTAATTGTAATGGATTGCTTTGGATAATTTCTGAAGGTATTCGAGGTGTATCAAGTCCACCTTCTACTTCTGGACAAAATGAATGTATTTGCGCTATTTGTTGTATTTGCTGAAAAATAGGATTATCTTGTATTGAAGAGTTCTTCCCATCATAGCGAACATTTTCACCATAAAGGCAAGCACTCATCAATATCTTAATCAATCTTCTTGACTTTCAGCAATTTCTTGCATAAAGAATGTATCTGTTTGTACATTTTGAAAGGCTGCTTTCATAGAAACAAAAAGTTTTGGATTATCCTCTTCTAATTGTTCAAGTAGTTTTTTTGTTTTTTCTCTTGCATATGGCATTTTGATATCAAATCGCATCGCTGGACAAGCTTCATCACCAATCACTCCAATCTCATTAGCTTGTGCAAAAGCTCTTAATTGTCTTTCACGACAGAAAATCAAGGGACGAATCACTTCTAAACCATTTTCTGCAGTATATTTTGGTGGCATTGATCGTAATGCCCCATTATACATAAAGTTCATAAAAAATGACTCCATAGCATCATCCAAATGATGCCCCAGAGCTAATTTATTGTATCCTTGATCAAGTGCCGTAGTATATAAGTACCCTCTTCTCATTCGTGAGAAGAACGAACAAAAAGAGGAATTCTTTCGAATTTTATCTTTAGATAGTTCAAAAATAGAAGTATCAACTATCTCATGTTCAATTCCATGTTCTTTACAATGATTTGACAAAAATTCAACTTGTTCACCCATACCATAAGTGATTGTTACTGCTTTAAATTCAAAATTAAAAGGGGCTGCTTTCTTCATACGATTAAGCGCATGGATAAGCGTCAATGAATCTTTTCCACCACTAAATCCTACAAGAATCCTATCGCCTTCTTTTACTAGATTGTATTGAGCATTTGTTCGCCCAACTACACTAGATATCTTTTTACTTAAATTAATATCACTCAATTACTGCTCTTTAGTTGCCAAAAATTCTTCAAAGCTTCCTTTGAAATCTATAATTGAACCATCTGGTTGAATCTCTATGATTCTATTTGCGTACGCATCTAGTAACTCTCTATCGTGTGATACACAGATTACTGAACCATCATATTGTAATAGTCCCTCACCTAAAGCAATAATTGCTTCAAGGTCCAAGTGGTTTGTAGGCTCATCAAGTACTAAAAAGTTTCCTTGTTCTAACATGATCTTAGAAAGCATCATTCTATGTTTCTCACCCCCAGAACAACTTTTTACAGATTTTTCTTGCTCTGATCCACTAAATAACATTCTTCCTAAACAGGTTCGAATCTCACCAATATCAGCTTCTCTATCAAAACCTCTTAACCAATCATATAATGTTTGATCACCTTTGATCAGATCAGTTGTATTTTGTGGAAAATATGAATTTTGAATAGTTGCTCCCCATAATACTTCACCACTATCTGGTTTAATATTACCCATTAAAATTTCACAAAGTTTAGTCTTACCTGCACCATTTGGTCCAATTAAAGCTACTTTATCTCCATTTTCGAACATGAAGCTAATGTCATTTAATACCACTTCACCATCATAACTCTTAGAGATATTTTTCACTTCTAATAGTTCTTTACCCACTTCTCTTTTTTGTTTAAAGACAATTGATGGGTCTCTTCTACTTGACAATGCAATCGCTTGAATATCAAGTTTATCAAGTTGTTTTTGTCTTGATGTTGCTTGTTTTGCTTTAGATGCATTTGCTGAGAATCGAGCAATAAACTTTTCAAGCTCTTCTTTTTCTTTGAGTTTTTTATCTCTATCTGCTGCCATTTGTTTAGCAATAACTGTTGAAGCAATATACCAATCATCATAATTTCCAGAAAATTCTCTGATTTGTTTAAAATCAAGGTCTAAAATATTTGTACAAACTGCATTTAAAAAGTGTCTATCGTGAGAGATAACTACCATTGTTCCTTCATGGTGTTGTAATTGATTTTCCAACCAAGTAATTGTTTCCATATCTAAGTTGTTCGTAGGCTCATCCAAAAATAAAATATCTGGTTTAGGATATAAAACTTGCGCAAGTAATACTTTGAATTTATCTCCACCAGTGATCGTACTCATAAGATCATGATGTTCAGATGCTGGAAATCCTAGCGCTTCTAAGATTTTAGTGATCTTTACATCATATTCATAAGTTGGATCCTCTTCACAACAGATAATCTCAAGCTCACCTAATTTTTCACCAATCTCATCAGTATACTCTTCCATATAAAGTTTTTCTTTTTCTTTGATCGCATTATATAGTCTTTTATTTCCCATTAATACCGTATCAAAGATCGTATGCTCTTCAAACTCAAATTGATTTTGGCTCAAAACTCCAACTTTTTTCCCACCAGCAAATTGTACTTCACCCTCTGTGATATCCTCAAGTCCACATAACATTTTTAAAAATGTTGTTTTTCCTGCTCCATTTGCTCCAATAAGTCCATATCTTTTCCCTGCATCAAGTTTTAAATTGATATCTTGAAATAATACTCTCGCACCAAATGCTTTTTTTAATCCAATAGTTTGTACCATATATAATTACTCCGCTAACACTTTTAGTATAATTTTTGGCGATTATAGCGAAACTTTGGTATAATTTCAACCAGTTTTAGATGAGGGTATTAAATTTACCCGTAAGGATATTTTATTTATGCGTGCAATTGCATTATTTAGTGGTGGATTAGATTCTGTTTTAGCGATGAAAGTGATCATTGATCAAGGGATTGATGTGATCGCAGTCAATGTAAATTTTGGATTTGGTTCCACAAAAGATAGGATGCAACATATGCAAAGCATGTGTGATCAAATTGGAGCTACACTAAAAGTTCTAGACCTTAGAGATAATTACCTAAAAGAAGTATTGTTCTCACCAAAATATGGATATGGAAAGAATTTCAATCCATGTATTGATTGTCATGGATTTATGTTCAGGCATGCTGGAAAACTTCTTGAAAAATATGATGCTTCTTTTTTAATAAGTGGCGAAGTCGTAGGTCAGCGACCAATGAGTCAAAGAAAAGATGCTATGGCACAAGTACAAAAATTAAGCGAACATGATGAACTGATCTTACGACCATTGAGTGCGAAGCTTTTACCACCAAGCAAACCAGAACTTGAAGGTTGGGTAAATAGAGAAAAACTCTTAGCCTTTGAAGGCCGAGGACGACACAATCAGATGCAATTAGCTAAAGATATTGGCCTAACTAATTATGAGCCACCAGCTGGTGGATGTTTACTTACAGAAGAAAATACTGCACGAAGAATTCGAGATTTTATCAAATACGACACTATGGAAATAAACGATATTGATACACTCAAATTTGGAAGACATTTACGATTACCAAATGGAGCAAAACTAATCGTTGGACGAAATCAAGAAGATAATGAATTTTTGAAAAATACTGAATCAAACAAATATTATAGATGTAAAATTTTAGATGCAAAAGGGCCATTCTCACTTTTTAGCAAAAATGCAACTCCTGAAGATATTCAGTTAGCTACAGATATTATCATAACTTATGGAAAAACTGAGGATGATAAAATATATGAAGTCGATTTTGAGGATTACAAATCAAAAGGTAAAAAGCTATCATCAAAAGATGAAATTATTCAGTATATGATATAAGAGAAAAGCTCTTAATTTAGTTATTTGTCACTAGTTAAGAGCTCTTCTACTCTCCCTTGATTTGCATTTGCTTGAGCAAATTTCAAATCACCATCCAATTCTTTTATATTTGAACTGTCAAAACTTTTTGATTCCACTGCAAAATCTGTTTTTTCAAATCGGTTTTTAAACTGTACATCTTCAGTTTCTTTTGGTTTTATTTTTTCTGGCATATCAGAATGAACTTTTTCTAAGTTCAACCTACTTATAACTGGCGGATCTACATAAATACGATCTAAACTATTATGCTCAGAATATTCTTTTGGTTCGTATCTTGTATTTGAGACCTCATTTTGAACAAACATAGCAGGTGAAATAGTTTGACTTTGAATATCTGCGACACTCATCTAACACCTCCTAGCTTTTACTTTTCTTAATTATAGCATAAATTTATAAATTTTTTCAATTTTTTTTCAAAAAAATAAATTTTATATAATGTTTTTTACAATATCATCGATATTATCGCAAATTTGTATTAAAGATCTATCATCTTTATTAATCATATTTTCACTAATTAAGTTATTAAAAATTGTATCAACCATATTTTCCCAGAAGTTTTTATTGTATAAATAGACTTTTTTTGCTTGAACTTTTTCTGTTTGTATCAAAACTAATAATTCAAAAAGCTCATCAAGTGTACCAAATCCACCAGGAAAAACAACCACTGCTTGAGCAAAATTAAGTAACATAAATTTTCGTGGATAAAAATGATCGAATGTTACACTTAGATTGGTATAGGGATTTGGATGTTGTTCTCTTGGTAAGGTTATATTTAATCCTACTGATTGTACACCTTCAACTTCAAAAGCACCTTTATTGGCTGCTTCCATAATTCCACCACCACCACCTGTGACAATATTAAATCCATGCAAAGCTAATTTATTTGATAGCTCATATGCTTTTTGATAATCCAAACTATCACTATTGACTCGCGCACTTCCAAAGATTGTAATACAATTATTGAGATCAGCTAATAATTTATGCCCATTAGTAAAATCTAATTTGATCTCATTGATCAGTTCATCTAAAGTATTATGCATGAAAATTCTCTATAAGATCACTAAATACTTGCTGTAATGCTTCAACTTCTTTGATAGTTGTTCGTTCGTTTACTGCATGAATTGTGTCATTGATCACACCAAATTCAACAGTTTCAACTCCAAATTGTCCAAAAAATCTTGCATCGCTTGTACCACCAGCCGTACTATGTTTTGGTCGAATCCCACAAATTCGTTCTATACTTTTATCAATACTTTGTACGATCTTAGAGTTTTTATTCGTTACAAATGGAAATGATCCTTGTGTGGTTCGTAATGTATAGTTCATCCCTGCAAAATATTTATGTACGAATTTTTCTACATCTTCTTTTGTCGTTTTGGTTGAATTTCGTACATTGAACATCATTTTAAGGTTTCCAGGGGTAACATTGGTAACTTCCATACCTGCTCTAATATCAGTAATAACAAATTGACTTGGTGAAAAATATTCATCACCATCATCAAGATTGACTCCAGCCATATGGTGAAGTATTTCAGCTACTTTGTGAATTGGATTGATTGATTTTTCCGGATAGGCTGCATGTCCTTGTTTCCCAATTTTTTCAATATAACCATTGATAGAACCTCTTCGCCCTACTTTGATTGCATCTCCAAATTTTTCTTCACACGTTGGTTCAGCCACAACTGCAAAATCAGGCAATTTTCCATGTAGTTTTAAATGTTCTAAAACTTTAACTGTACCATTAACTGCATCACCTTCTTCATCACTTGTTAATAAAATAGAAAGTGTCCCTTCAAAGTTTTGTGTATGTTTACAAGCGTATAATAATGCAGCCACACCACTTTTCATATCTTGTGTTCCACGAGCAGTGATAATCCCATCTTTCACTTCAGCGGCAAATGGATCAACACTCCACCCCTCACCTGGTGGAACAACATCAATGTGTCCTGCAAAACATAAATGTTGTTTTGCTTCACTAAATTTTTTAAAATAAAATCGGTTTTTTACCTCTTCAATATCAAGTTCGATACATTCCCAATCTTCTAAATATCCGCTAATAAATTCAAATGCTCCATCATCATCTGGAGTAATAGATTTGAACTGTAATAATTTTTGAAATAGTTGTATAATAGTCATTTCCATAATGCCTTATGTTTAATTGTCGTTATTATACAAAAAACCTCTTTCACAATCGCTTCACAGTATATTTATATGATTCTAAAACTAGATTAGATAGTATCTTTTTTTACAATTATGGAGTTTATATATGAAAAAATTTATTAGTTATAATGAATCTCTCGAAATATTAGATCAAATACAAATCACTAATAGACCAACACAAAAACTATTTATCACACAAGCTTTAGGAAGAGTTTTAGCACAAGATATCATTGCAGATCACAATTCTCCAGAGTTTCCAACTTCAGCAATGGATGGATATGCTTTCAAACATGAAGATATTAAAAATAAAACACTCAAAATCATTGATAAAAATCCTGCTGGATCAGTGGTAACAACTAAAGTATCAAGTGGTACTTGCATTAAAACCTTTACTGGTTCATTGATGCCACATGGTAGTGACACACTAATCCCAATTGAAAATGTGAGTGTTGAAGGTGATGATATAACGATCAATGAAGAAGTACCATTTGGATTTGCTACTAGAAAAGTGGGTGAAAATTATGCTAAAGATGAAGTGTTAATTCAAAAAGGAACAAAAATCGATTATGCTCAAATTGGAGTTATGGCAAGTTTAAATATCGCTCAAGTTGAAGTATATGTTCAGCCTATAGTTGCCGTTGCTAGTACTGGTAGTGAGATACTAGATATTGGACAAGAGCAAACTAATGATGCACAAATAAGAAGTTCAAATCACCTCACATGTGAAGCATTAGCCCTTAAATATGGTGCACAAACATTACAAATGGGTGTTGTAAAAGATGATAAACAAAGCATCACTAATCTACTTCAAAATGCTCTTTTAAATGCAGATATTGTAGTGACTACAGGAGGAGTAAGTGTTGGAGATTATGACTTTGTAAAAGATGTAGTTAAAGACACATTGGGAGCAAATGTAATTTTCCAAGGGGTCAATATCAAGCCGGGTCAACATATACTTTTAGCAAAAAAAGGAGATAAATATATTGTTTCTCTACCTGGATTTGCCTATTCTAGTACGGTAACATTTTTACTCTATGTTGTGCCATTGATCTTTAAAATGAAACAGTCAAATGAAGGTTTGGAAATTGTAGAAGCTACCATGCTTCAAGATTTCCCTAAAAAAGCACCTAAAGCAGTCTTTACAGCTTGTAATTTATATTATGAAAATGGTATCTATAGTGTTGACTTTAAAGGGAAAAAAGCTGGTACGAGTGCCATACTCACCAATATGCTTCACGATGCTGGATTATTGATTCAAAATGAAGAAGATGGAGCATTGAAAACTGGCGATAAAGTAAAAGTATTTAAACTATAAAAGACAATTTATGAAGTTTTTTGTTCAATTATCATTTTTAGGAGTTTTACTGCTTATATTTAGTGGATGTACACCAAAGATCAGTATAAAAACTCTACAAGCCCCACAAATCATCAATCCAAATACAAAAAAAATGGCAGTGATTCCCTTTGAGAATGATACCATAGGACAAACACAAGCAATTATTAATGAACTTAATTCAATATACATTGATGGAATAAAATACTATACATTATTAGATCAAAGTAGTATAGATACATTGATTCAAGAAAAAAAACTTGGTAACGTAGATTCATTCAGAGTGTATAGTGGCTCTACTCAAGCAAAGTCGATCTTGATTGGAAAGGTATTAGAGCAAAATATCTCTTACTATAATTATGTAAAAGAAGATATTGACTATGATTATTGTATCAAATTTGAACACACGAAAGATAGAGATAAAAGGAATGAAAGAAAGTGTGTAAAATATGCCACTTTTTATATCCCTTGTACTAAACAAACCTATGATGTGACCACAAATATACAAGTGATCAATATTGAAGATTCATCAATACTATTTTCAAAAAACTATACAAGTCAAGATTCCTATTCAACTTGCCAAGATGTACGATATGTTCTACCAAATCCAAATAGAGTCTTTAGTAAATTAACAAATAAAATTGCTCAAAATTTCATGAGTGACATCACTCCAACACATCGATATATCTCTATTGAAACAATTGATTCACTTGATATTAAAGCGACTAAACCTCAAGAACAACAATTTGAAAAAGCTATTGATGCGATTGAAAACAACAATATACCATTTGCAAAAGATATATTAGATCAACTTAATATCGAGCTATCTAATTCTAGTGCTACTGTATTATATAATTTAGGGCTTTGTTATGAAGCTTTGGGAGATAAAGACACAGCTAATAGTATCTATACGTTAGCGATGCACAAAAGTATTGAGTATAATTCAATAATTGATCAAGCAGTTAAAAGAACTGCTGATCAATTATATTTAGAAAAAGAGATACAACCTCTACTTACGCATTAAAATCGCAAGATGATTTTAATGCATCATCAGAATTCATTCCATTATTTACATCATATCCAAGCTCTTTTAGTCTTTCAACTAATGGTGGATGTGAGTAATAAAAGAAAATATACAATGGATGTGATAATGGAAATGATTTATTTTCATTTGCTAATTTCAACAATGCATTGACTAGGTCTTCTTTACTTTGCATATTTGATCCAAACTCATCTGCTGCATATTCATTATGTCGACTAATCAATGAGATAATTGGCATCAAAAAGAACGACAATATAGGTGAGAACATTAAAAATAACACAATATTTGCACTAGCATCATTATTTAACTGCAATTGTAAAAATAATTCCTCTGGAAGATTTCCAAAGATTGCAAAAAATAAAAACATCACTACACCCATGATCCCTATATTTTTAATAATATCACCATTTTTAAAGTGCCCTAACTCGTGACCCAATACTGCTAAAAGCTCATTGTGAGTCAATTTCTCTACAAGTGTATCAAATAGCACGACTCTTTTCGTACTTCCTAAACCTCCAAAGTACGCATTGAGTCTATTGTCTCGCTTACTTGCATCTACACTAAATACCCCACTACTTTTAAATCCAACTTGATCAAGTAGATTTTCTATTTTTGCTTCAAGTTCTTTGTCTTTTAATGATTCAAATTTATCAAACATTTTTGCACGAATCACTGGATAAAGCATATTGATCAAAATAATCACAGCAAAAATAAAAGCAAATCCCCATATCCACCAATTTAAAAAATTTTCAATAATAAGTGCAATTCCGGCAATCACCGCTGATCCAAAAATAAAAAATAATACCGAAGCTTTGAGTGTGTCTTGTATAAACAGTTTTGCATCCATATTTGAAAAACCATATTTTTTGTCAAGAACAAAACTTTTGTATAACTCAAAAGGTAGACCTAGTACCCAATTGATCACAATAAAACTATCAATGAACAACACTGCTTTTTGCCAACCAGAAAACTCTAAAAATAGCTCATTTAAAGTAACTAATCCAAATGAGATCCACATAAAAAACAGTACAAACTCATACACTGTACTTGCCATAGTCAATCGTTGTGATTCAACGGCATAATTTGAAGCCTGTAAATATTTTGATGGCTCCAAGATCACAGCTGGCATTTTACCTGCCTTTTTAACATAATCAATTTGCATAAATGCTGTATAAATTGTTAATAAAAAATATATACAATACGCCCCTATAACAATCTCTAACATTAATAAATCCTTTCAAAAAAATCTTTAAATCGTTTTACAGTATCTGGTTCATTAGTTTCATAGATAAATTCTAAATTCTCTTTAAAACTCTCTTTTGTCCAATTGGTTGAACCAAATACAACTGTTTTATTATCAAAAATAACCATTTTAGTGTGTAATTTTGCTTTATCTTTATGTTGTTTTGCATCTAATTCTTTGAGCTTATAATCAGATTTTTCATAGATGATTCGCACGTTTATCCCTCTATCTTTTGCTTTTTCAAGGGCTTTGTTGAATTTTTTATAGCTCATATTGTACATTGCCACATCAATGCTTTGTTTGGCACTCTCAATTAGTGAAATAATTCTATCTTTTGCTTCATCACTTTGATCTGGTAGAAAATAGATGTTGTTGGAAGCAAATAGAAACTGAACACTCAATACAATTGTTAATAAAACCTTTTTCATCCTGCGATTATACAAAAGTTTTATAAAAACTAGATTTATCTTAAAATATAGCCAAGAAGGATAAGTTAAAGAGTTAAAATTCTTTGATTTTCTTAAAGCGAATTTCTGCAAGCAATACCGCACAAATAATGACCACTGCACCAAAGGTTTGAGTAGATGTCAATATCTCATTTCCAATAAAATATCCAAAGAATCCTGCACTCACTGGTTCCATTGCAAAAATGATAGCAGTTTTCGTTGGAGTAGTGAATTGTTGCATATAGGTTTGGACTAAAAAAGCATAAACGGTTGCAAAAATAGCGGTTATGATCAAAGCTTTTAAAAATGTATATTCTAGTTCAATATTAAATGTTACTGGATCAACAAAAAGTGAGAGTACAAAAGCAAGAATAGTCACTGTTAAAAATTGAAAAAAGACCAATATAAAGACATTTACTTGTTTAGAGTAAATATCAGTAAACACAATTTGCAGCGCAAAGAAAAGTGCACAACTCAATGATAAAAATTCACCAATACCTAGAGTTAATTCACCACTCAAAGTAAGTAAATATAAACCAAATACTGCTAACAGGGAAGCGATAAATACCATTTTTCGCACATGTTGTTTAAAAACGACATAGGCTAAAAATGGCACAATAATGACATTAAGTCCAGTCAAAAATGCCACTATAGAACTTTTAGTATATGCAAGACCAAAAGTTTGTGTGGCAAATCCTAAAAAAAGAAATACACCCAAAACGACACCATAACTTATAGTTTTAATATTTGTATGCTGAAAAGATTTATAAGCAAT
The DNA here is from genome assembly GCA_050304095.1 of Arcobacteraceae bacterium. Taxonomy (GTDB): domain Bacteria; phylum Campylobacterota; class Campylobacteria; order Campylobacterales; family Arcobacteraceae; genus JAYEFX01. The sequence continues at coordinate 15,999 of JBNLDA010000004.1, forward strand.
TAAACCCATTAAGATTGTAGCTAATAAAAACCGCCAAAATAAAAATGCATACACTGGTACATTTTGTATGGCATCTTGAACCATTAAAAATGTAAGTCCCCATGCCAAAGCAACAGTTACAAGTAATAAATCGGCTCTTAATTCTAATAGTTTTTTATTGTTCAACTCTTTTGCTCCAAAAAATCTTCGTAATTATAGTTAAAGAACGTTAAAAAACATCAGGAAAATTATGTCAAAGTTATGTGTCTAATTTTTATACAATTATAGGTAAGATTAATTTTATTTGTTATAAGATTGTAACTTCTACTACTTAAAAAGAGAGACTATGAGTGAAAACAATATTATAGACATGATTAAAATCAACAAATACTATGATGATTTCCATGTTTTAAAAAACATCAATTTTAAAGTACAAAAAGGTGAAATTGTTGTTGTTTGTGGTCCTTCAGGTTCAGGTAAATCTACATTAATTCGATGTATCAATGGTCTTGAAGATATTGATGATGGAACTATTTTAGTAGATGAGATCGATATCCATGCTAGTAAAAAAAATATGCAATCGATTCGTGGTGAAGTGGGAATGGTATTTCAACACTTCAATCTTTTTCCTCATTTGACTATTTTAGAGAATATCACTATTGCTCAAAATTTAGTGAAAAATGTGAAAAAAGATGAAGCCCAAAAAATTGCACTTGAACTTCTTGAAAAAGTAAAATTATCAGAAAAAGCCAATTCCTACCCTGCAGACCTATCTGGTGGTCAAAAACAACGTGTTGCCATTGCTAGAAGTTTGGCAATGAAACCAAAAGTGATTCTTTTTGACGAACCAACAAGTGCTCTTGATCCAGAAACGATCGGTGATGTATTGTCTGTTATGAAAGATTTGGCAAAAGAAAATTTTACAATTGTTTGTGTAACTCATGAAATGGGTTTTGCAAAAGAGGTTGGAGATAGAATTGTTTTTATGGATCATGGAGTTATAGTTGAAGAAAACACACCAAAAGAGTTCTTTGAAAATCCTCAATCACAAAGAGCAAAACAATTTTTAAATGAAATCTTAACTCATTAAATCAAAGGAGAAATATATGATGGAAAGAAATGGAATCCTGTTTACAGGTAAAAAATTAGTTTTAGCATTAATGGTATTTGCAACAGCAAACTTATTGGCTGATGACATTAACCTATGGAAAAAGTCAACACTAAATCAAATCCTTCAAAGAGGTGAATTACAAGTATGTATGGAACCAGGTTATATGCCTTTTGAGATGAAAGACAAAAAAGGTCAAATCATCGGTTATGATGTAGATATGGCAAAAAGAATGTCAAAAGATATGGGTGTGAAGTTAAAACTTCTTCCAACTGCTTGGGATGGAATTATCGCTGCACTTGTTACTGGTAAATGTGATATCATTATGTCAGGTATGACAATCACTCAACAAAGAAATTTAAAAATCAACTTTGCTGATCCATATGTAGTTGTTGGTCAGACAATTATGATGAAAAAAGGTCTTCCAGCTAAAACTGCAAAAGATCTTGATAAAGCAGAATATACGATCGTAACAAAACTAGGAGTTACAGGTGAAGTTGCAACAAGAAAATTCTTCAAAAAAGCAAAAATTGTAACATTTGAAACAGAAGCAGACGCAGCAGCAGAAGTATTAAATGGTAAAGCAGATGCAATGGTATACGATCAACCATACAATATTTTATTTATGAGTGACAAAGGGAAAGACAAACTTGTTCACTTAGACTCACCATTAACGTATGAACCATTAGGATGGGCTATTAGAAAAGGTGATCCTGATTTTCTTAACTGGTTAAATAACTTCTTACGACAAGTAAAAGAAGACAAAGTAGTTGGTTTTTATGATGATCTTAATCAAAAATGGTTAAAAGATACTGACTGGTTAAAAAGAGTTCAATAATCAATGGCTAAAAAACAACCTTGGACCCAAAATAAAAACATAGGACATTTAATTGCCCTATGTTTTTACATTATCGTTGGATATTTTTTCTATGTAGCTGCTTCAAACATGAATTATGTTTGGAAATGGAATTCTGTTCCAAAATATTTTGCATATGAAGAAACAATTAACATCGAAGCTCCAGTCGATGGAAAACTAGTATTAGAAAATGGCAAATACCTGATCATTGGAGAAGAAACTGCCGAGCTACCAAATTTGAATAGTAGTTTTTCATTCAATTATGAAGTTGGTGAAAATGTATATCAGTATGATTATATCGCTACAAAAACTCAAACAAAAGCGGGTCCAATATTAAATGGTCTTTGGGTAACACTCAAAATATCATTTTTCTCTGCAATACTTACATTTTTTATAGGTATTATCGTAGCTTTTATGAAGCTCTCACATTTAAGCTTTTTAAGAAGTATAGCTACGGTGTATATCACCATAGTTAGGGGTACTCCATTACTTGTACAGATATTTTTATTCTACTTTATCGTAGCCAATATATTTGAGCTAGAAAGATTTGTCGCGGGGGTTTTATCACTGGGGATCTTCTTTGGAGCTTATATGGCTGAAATACTTAGAGGGGCAATTCAATCCATAGATAAAGGGCAACTAGAAGCGGCTAGATCACTTGGAATTACCAATTTACAAGCAATGAGATATATTATCTTACCTCAGGCATTTAAACGAGCTTTACCAACATTGGTTGGAGAGATGATCGCACTTGTAAAAGACTCGTCACTAGTTTCTGTTATCTCAATCACAGATTTAACTAAAGTAGGTAAAGAAATTGTTGCCAATACATTCTCTCCATTTGAAACTTGGATAGTGGTCGCCCTACTTTACTTATGTATCACTTCAATTTTAAGTTTTATTGGACATAGAATTGAAAAAAGAATGCAAGCAAAAGGTGGAATGAGTTAATCTCATTTCAGCTTGAATGCTTAGTGTATTTCTCAAAGGCTTCATGGTAAGCTTTTCTCTTATAGTTGCTATTGGTGCTCAAAACGCTTATATATTAAAACTTGGATTATTAAAACAACATGTAGCTATTGCAGTACTACTATGTATTATTTTTGATACTTTATTGATCACTGTTGGAGTTTTAGGATTAGGCTACGTTATCCAAGACAATCAATTTTTTATCAACTTCATAGCAATATTTGGAATATTGTTTTTATGTACTTATGGATTCATATCTTTTAAAAAAGCATTCAAAAATGAAAGTTTACAGATTGAGGATGAAACCAAAACCAAGTCAGTAAAAAAAGTAATCTCCATCCTTATAGCATTTACTTTTCTCAATCCCCATGTATACTTGGATACGATACTCTTAATTGGTGGAATTGGTGCAAATATTGAACAAAACTTACAAATTTATTTTATAATGGGAGCATCTTTAGCATCTGCGACTTGGTTTATCCTGTTGGGTTTTGGAGCAAGATTTTTGATCCCTCTATTTAAAAAACCAATCACGTGGAAAGTACTTGATATTATGATTGGTCTAGTGATGCTTTTAATTGCATTCACTTTGATTGATCTTATCAATGTATAAAATATAACAATTATTTATTCTAGCTATGGTATTATATTATTTGAAAGTGTAACTTAGTTGTAGATTATTAGGGAATATATGGAAAATTTAAAAAAAATAAAATATATATTAATAGCACTATTTATACTCACATCAATAATCGTATCGATTGTAATTAATAATGTTTCTCAAACAAAATTAAATAAACAACTTAACGAAATTACGATAAATTATGCCAAAGCATACAACACCGCATACAATAACTTTAAAGAATCTTCTCATCTTGTTTTTACAGGAATAATAAGTCGTATTGATCTTGATAAAAAACTCTATGAAATCTACAATCAAAATAACCCAGAATTCAATGATCGAATGAAAAATCAAATCTATAATGATCTCAAAAGAAGATTTGTTCAATTACAATCTCAAAACATCACAAGTATAAATATCATATTGCCAGATAATACGATATATCTAAAAATGAAAAATCCAAATAGTCACGGTGAAAAATTGAGTGGTCTGCGACATTTACCATCTGAAGTAAACAAAACACAAAAAGCAATGGATAGTTTTGAGACTGGTGAAAAAGGAAGTGGATTTAGATTTGCTTATCCAATTTTTTACAATGAAATATATCTTGGATTGATGTGTTTTACATTTGATGCATCTGCAATTACATCAAACATTATGAGAGATTTTTATGTCTTAAGTAATTTTTATACCAATGAAAAGTTTATGGACAAAGATTTCGTTCAAAAAAGCAAACAATATTTCCCTTCAAATCATGAAGGATACCTTTTTAATAAAAGAGTTATAAAAGTATTGCAAAAAAATGCAAGAAAAGATCTAAAAGAAGTCATTCTACCTAAAAGTGTTTCAGATATAACACATAAAAGCTTTTCATTAAAAGTAGCAAAAACAATATTTGAAAAAGATCATCAACTTGCCATTACAACCATACCAATTATCCACAAAATAACAAATGAAAATCAAGCTGTACTGACTATTCGGTCTAAAGGGGATACCATTGCGACTTTGGAAAGAAACTATTCGATTATCACTCTATTATCGATAGTATTATTAGCAACAATTTATTTAATCATCTACATCGTATACAATAAAATACAAAAAGACAGAGCTCAAGCAGAATACAACCACGCCCAAGAAAAAAGAAGTCTAGAACAAGCAAAATTTGCTCAAATGGGTGAGATGATTGGTAATATTGCGCATCAATGGAGACAACCTCTAAGTGCTATAAGTACAACATCATCTGGAATGAAATTATCTTTAGAACTTAATGGCACACTATCAAATGAAGAGGTGATCGAAAACTTAGATATGATCACCAATACATGTCAACATTTATCAGAAACTATAAATCATTTTATGAATTTCATAAAAGAAAAAAGAGAACAGAAAACTGTAGTTATTCAAGATAGAATAAAAGAAACACTTACAATTGTGAAGGCTTCTTTAGAAAACAATCATATTACCATTCAAACGCAACTAAATGAAGAAAATCCTATAAAAATAAATCTTGTCCTTGGTGAAATATCACAAGTACTCATAAATCTAATAAACAATAGTAAAGATGCTTTTGCAAATGTTGATCGAGATGATAAATGGGTTAAAATCACTTGCACTAAAGATAACAATAAAGCTTTGATCACTATTGAAGATAATGCAGGAGGGATATCAGAAGATATATTTGATAGAATATTTGAACCATATTTTACTACCAAACACCAATCACAAGGTACTGGTATAGGACTTTATATGAGTAAAAATATCATTGAACAAAACCTCAAAGGCAAACTCTACGCACAAAACACCAAAGAAGGTGCATTGTTTACTGTAGAATTACCTTTATAAATTTACCCCATTGGGTACATGATCTCTTGTTGTATCTGTTCTATTTTTTTCATCACTTCAGGTGAAAGTTTAAAATTGAATGCTTCAAATGATTCATCTAGCTGATCTGCTATACGAGCTCCAATAATAGTGGAAGCCACAAAATCAAAATGCATACTATATGCCACAGCTAAAGTTACACTTGAGATACCCAACTCTTTAGCTAACTGCATATATTTTTCAGTAGTAGCTAATGATTTTTCATTGATAAATCGTTTTGCTTGAGATTGGATTCTTGGATTTGGATTTTTTAGATAGCTAGAATATCGAGCATCTTCAGGATAAAATCCTCCATTGTATTTACCACTTAGCACTCCACCAGCGATTGGGGAGTATGGTAAAAGTGAAATATTTTCACGTCTACAAACATTGGCAAGTTCATCTAAAAATCTTGGATTATTGAGTGAAAAATTGTTTTGAATTGATTCAAATCGACTGATTCCTAGTCGCTTTGAGGTTTCATTGGCTTTTGTAAGACCATAGGCACTATCATTTGATGTTCCAATGTATCTCACTTTCCCTTCTTTGACCAATTCATCAAAGGCTTTGAGTGATTCTTCAATTGGTACAACTGTATCTGGCCAATGCATTTGATACAAGTCTAGATAATCTGTATCAAGTCGTTTTAAACTCCCCTCCACTGCTCGTTTGATATGAAATGAATCAATCGCTGTTAAACCATGACGAATAGGAGGTACGAACCAACCGTTTGCAGCTCCAGCGACCTTAGAAGCTAGGATGATACTATCTCGTGGTTTTGTTTTGAGCCAACGACCAACCATCACTTCAGTGTCACCCGCCCATGAAGCTTTTGGAGGTACTGGATAAAGTTCAGCAGTATCATAGAAGTTTATACCTCTATCATAGGCTTTGTCCATGATCTTGAATGATTCTTTTTCATTGGCACTACTTCCAAATGTCATTGTCCCCATACAAATTGGGGTTACTCTTAATCCACTTTTTCCTATATATCTATATTCCATATCATACCCTATTATATAATCAACTATTTTTACTATATGTTCAGTTTTATACTTCTTAAACGGCTTCACGGCGGATACCTCAAAATTGAAATTTTGATCCTACCGTTGCAGAGGTTTTTGTCGTATAAACTGCAACATATCTTTTCACAAACTAAATTTTTAATATTAAGAAGTTATTATACAACAACAAGCATTAGTTGAGTATAATCTCTTATGAATAATAAAATAGAATTAGGTGTATATAACACCCTTAAAATCAGCCACTTTGCTGATCCCGGAGCTTACTTAGTAAGTCTTGATGAAATAGAAGATCCGATTTTACTTCCAAATGCCTATCTAACTGAAGAGATGAAAGAAGATGATGAACTTGAAGTATTTGTTTATACTGATTCTGAAGATAGATTGGTAGCAACAACTCAAAAACCTTATGCACTCAAAGATCAATTTGCTTTTTTAAAAGTGATTGACAAAGCCAAGTATGGAGCATTTGTTGATTGGGGACTTCCTAAAGACCTCTTTGTACCAAAAAACAAACAAAAAACACCCTTTGAAATAGGTGATAAAAGAATCATTCGAATCATAGAGGATGAAAGAACAAATAGACTCATTGGCGTTGAAAAGGTCACTTCATTTTTAAGTCAGCCAAAAAAAGATCAATTTGCTCAAAATGATCCTGTAGAAATATTGGTATTTGCTAAAACTGATTTAGGATATAAATGTATCATAAACCATCAGTTTGAAGGAATGCTCTATCACAATGAAATCTTCACCAAAATACATGTTGGAGATACACTTCAAGCTTTTATCAAACAAATCCGAGATGACTTAAAGATCGATATATGCTTACAAAAGATTGGTGGTGATGTAGATAATGATAAACAATCAATCATAGACCATTTAAAAAAGAACAATGGTTTTATGGCATATACCACAAAATCTGATCCAAATGAGATTCAAAAAATATTCTCTTTGAGTAAAAAAGCATTTAAGAAAGCATTTAATGCTTTGAAAGATGAAAATATCATTGAACTACAAGAAGATGGCACCCATCTATGCAAAAAATAAAATATGAACAAGACAATAAACTCTATAAGATAATAAGTTTTGATTCAAAAAAGATGATTATAACAGTAGATATTTATGAACAAGAGAAGTTTTTAAAACAAGAAAAACTTCCCTTTGCTCATCTACCAAAAAAAATCAAAAAGATTCTCAATCCTAAAAAGTGACTATTAAATAAAGTAAAATAAAGTAGCCTGTCACCTTTATTTTCACCTTTATTTTATTAAATAAAGTAGCCTGTCACCTTTATTTACATGTACTCTAGTTTTTATACGTAGAATTGCAATATGGATGTGCTAATTGACCATTTTCAACTGCACCTAGTCCACCATCTTCTTTACGTTCAATATGATCAATAGTTATAGAGTTTTTGTGAAGAAGTCCACCACATATTGAGCATTTGACTGCACTTTCTATAGCTTCTCTAATAAATACCTCAGACTTTCGCTCTCTTGTAAAGTCTTTGCTTGTTACTTCTTCTGCTTCATCATCATTTAATGTTATAAAGGAAAAGTTAGAGTTAGTTCTTATCTTTGTTGCTAAATTGTCTATGGCAATACCATTTTTTAAACAATCTATGACAATAAAATATAATTTTGCAATATGAGGGTATGCAGCAGATGCACTTCTATACTTCCTAACAACTTGTTGAATTATATAGTCATATTTTTGTAAAAATATTTCAAAATCTGAACGTGTTTCTGTAAACCAATTAAATTTATTCGATTGTTCTAGCTGTTGTATAAATTCAATGGCAGCCCAAAAAGATGCGGGTTTATGTCTACCATCTTTAGAATAAAAGTAAATTGCTGGATGTAGTCCTAGAGAAGAAGGGTGTACACTATTAAGTCTTCTAACTACTTTTAGACAGTTGTTTAAATATTTAACAGTTTGTTGTCCATCAATATCATCTATTTCTTCGCTATTTTTGTCAACATTATTAGTTTTATTTACTAACTCTAATATTAAAGATTGACCTTGAGATGAAAAGTTTTTTCCTCCAACTGGTAAGTCTAAAGTTTTTATAGGGTTTGTGAGTGATGGCTGAAAAATTATCTCATTAATTTCTTCAGCAAGGTGTTGAATAGTAGATTGTATATTTTCTTCATAAGATGACCAATATTTATGACCTTTACCACTACGTAAAATAGCTCTTGTAGCTATGCCAGCAGGTTTTCTCCTTGATTTTAAAAGCTTAAGTTCTGTTTTATCAATTGATGCAGCTTGTTGGTTGATTTTAAAAAAAGAACTTTCAGCTTTTTTAGCATCGCCCTCAACCCATTGGACTTGTATTGCTAATGCCCCAAGAGATTTTGCTCTTTCAGCAATATAAGGTTCTACTTTATCAGGACTTCTCAATGCAAGTTGATAATCAGAAAATAAACCTATTTGCTTTCTGACAGCTTTTCTCGTGTTTTCAGAAGCCAAAATTTGTTCTTCTGGTATTATGCCATCATAAAATCCTTTTGATATTTCGCCATCTCCAAAATCATTGTTTATCCAAGAGGCTAGAGCACTAAGTCTGTGCGCTCCATCAATTACGAAAGTATAACTTGCTGAGTTTCTCCATAGGATTACGGCAGGTATAAGATCTCCAGAAATAAAACTTTCAATAAGAGAGACTATTCTTTTTGCATCCCATTCATTAGTTTCTCTTTGAAAATCAGGTTTCCTTAATGCGCTAAAAAAGAATGAATCATATTCTAAATCTCTAGCCCCAATTGTGGCAACATTTCTAGTTGTTCCACTAGTATTATCTTTCACTTCAAAATCTTCTCTTGGAATTAACGCATCTAATACAATGTTTTTTGCCATTTTTGTCCTTTTTTATAATATTTTTTTGTTTTATATATAATCATGTAACGTTTGACCTCAGTAACGCTGTTGCGTTTACTGCAAGGCTTTGTTAAATTCATATTTTTTAGCAACATACTTTGCAGAGTTTTCTATATACGGAAAAACAGTACTCTCATTTATATTCAGAAGATCAAGTTCTTTAAGTATCGATTGTTTATTGGTTACTGATATTCTTGTTACTTTAATATCTGAAGTGCCTTTTTCATCTAGAACCGAATCAAGACCGTATAGCAAAAAAGCTCCAGACTGAAAAGATATTCGATCGTTACTTTTCTTACTTTTTACACAAATAATTTTCCGTAAATCTTGAGGAACAATTTTTGGTTCAAAAAAAGGCTTTTCTTCTCTTATGAAATGGGTGAGACGTTTTACAGGAATTTGATTATTAAATTCCTCATCATCAAAGTCAATTGTATCTTTATCACTTTTTGGTAGTCTCGCTAAATTTGCAAGGCAACTGGCTGTATCTGAATCAAAATATTTTATTTTGTCTTTTGAGATAGAAAAGATTATCACTTCGCCTTCTTCATCAACTTTAGTCTTACAAGCAAAGTATAAAGCAATTAATGGGTTTGAAGTTATGTCAAGTAATCGTGTAGGCAATGAGTAGTGTTGCATTCTCACTAATCTATCGAGTGTATATTCATCTGAAGAAAAATCTGATGAATTCGATATGATAAGTTCTCGATAAAGAATGTGTTCATTATCTAAGTACAAGTAGTTGCCATATTTATCTTTTCTAAATAATGATGGTTCTAGCTTGTATTTCTCTTTGTCTGAATGTCCACGATAAAAAACTTCGTGATTTGTTCCTGTGACTATTGATAGAACTTTTCCTATGAAACCTTGTACAGTTGTAACTTTGGGATTACTAATTTTTGAAAGTACTGGTTTTTCTGATTTTTTTGATATATCCAACTGTTCAATGGTTTCCGTATCAATCAGGGATGCTGTCATGAGTCTATCAAATAAATTTTCGTCTTTGACAGCCCAGTGAGTTCTGTTCATTTCCCAGTTTCGGATATCCAGCAAAGTTGCAATTGGATCGATTGACGCAAATGGTATGGGAGGTATATTTTCATAAAAATCAAATTCAATTAGTAATTTTTGGTCTCGTTCCTTTATGGATTTCAAATATCCTATACGAATATCAGAATTCTTTCCTTCATAAGCGAAGACACATGGATAAGATTTCAATTTTTCAAGATTACTGTCTGTTAAGAATGTAAATGCTTTAGAAGTTTTTTGATTGGTGTATTCAAGAAATCTGCTCCGATCATATTCATAATGAGAATTATCCCAAGCGCCTTCTGCTGCAGTAACAAATAAGTTGTACATTTATACTTACCTTGTGAAATTTAACTATTTATTAAATATACATTTTATAAGATAATTACTTAAATTACCTTAATAACACACAATCTATATAACCCCTTTAAAATAGGCTTTAAAAAAATAATATTACAAATTTCAATATTTTTTATTATAATTTTAATGTATGGTTTTTATCTAAATAACAATAATAACCATACATTTTGCATGTTATTGGGACAAAAACGTTATTAGGCAACATTTTTGGAAATGTAATGAAAAAAAGTTGTTTGATATTGTAAGAAAAAGTAGGCTTTCACATTTATAGTTGAGCCAGCGGGATCAACTATTTTTCTCCAATATTTTGTTATCTATTTTTGATCGCATTATCACAATACTTCTTGATAGAAAGATACCACTTAGTGAACTAACAGTGATAATAAATCCTAACTCATTTATTATAGATAATTCCCTTGCAATTGCAACTCCAACAAAATATTTAATAAAGAATATGATTAGTATAAGAACCATAGGCATCCAACTACCTGAAATATAAAAAACATCTTCAGATTCATTATATTTAATATTTTTAGGGAAAGACAATTTTAATCCTATAAATAAAAATATAAATCCGCCAATAAACCATAGTCCTAATGGTGTTATCATTATTCCAAAAGCAGAAAAAACACCAAATAATGACAATAGAATCATAGCCGTAGGCAAAATAAATATTCTTTTTAATTTTACTTTTCTATCTTTTGTTTGTGTGTATCCTAAAAAAACCAAACCTATAAATAATATAAAAACCCAAATAGGTGTATGTTTAATTATTTCAAGAATCAAAAGTATTCCTTTTATATATAACTATTAGACCATTAATAATATAGGAAAGAAAATACCCTAATTAGTAGTATTCTCTTTCCAAGGTAAGTTTGCATCTTTTTTGATTATTGGCTCTTCACCCTCAACTGGTGGTTCAAATTCGCAACACTCATAAATCCATTTTTGAGGATATTTGATATATTCATATCCTTCATAAAAGGTATAAGCTCCAAAAAGAATTACACTCACTGCAGCAAGTCTCACCATAATATTTCTAAAGCCACTTTGTTTAAATAGTCCGACAAAAAATCCTAGAGAAAATAATGCTGGAATGGTACTTAGTCCAAAGATAGCCATTACAAGTGCCCCATACAAAGGATCACCAGTACTAGCAGCCGTAATTGCAAAAAAGTACACAAAACCACAAGGCAACAAACCATTGAGCATACCAAGTACATAAAATGAAAAGAGTGAATCCGAATGCAAAAGTTTTCTAAAATTTGTTTGGTACCATTGGCTTTTTGAAACTGAGTGTTCGATCAATGTAAGAAATTTGATCTTCCCAAGTAGTGATAGTCCAGTCAATACCATTGCCACACCCGCAATGATTAGTAAACTACCATTGGCTACATTGTTAAATGTCGCCACCCCACCAATAAAACCAAATATAGCCCCCATCACCGAATAAGTGGTTACTCGTCCAAATGAATACAATAGATGTGCGATAGTTTGTTTTGATTTGTCCCAGCTGCCATCTACTTTGGTACTAGAATACGCAATAACAATTCCTCCACACATACCAATACAATGTCCAAAAGAACCTAAAAATGCGATGGTAATGATTGAAAAGATATTAATTGCTTCCAAGTATTTGCTCCTTGTAGTATGGGTTGGCTAACGTTTCATTTCTCAAAACTCGTAAGTACATCTCATCAAATGAGATCATCCCCTCTTTTTTATTTTCATACGCTCCAAAACCATGAAACATAGGAGTTTCTTCAGTAGTAGTATACCAAGCTTTACGTGCATCAATCCATTTTTGACTATCTTTTGCCCAAATCCAAATCACAAGATCATCTTTAAAGTCTTTATCTTGCATCCAGTGAGCCAATCCACCATGATCATGAAAAAACCAAGTATTTCCACTAGGTGCAATTGCTTGAGAAGCATAGTTCATGTCTTCTATTGGCATCCCACAATCACTATCTTGGAAGTGATGCAACACAATATCAATTGGTTTTTTGTCTGTATTACCTTTGACGATCACCGTCATATGCTGTGCAGTTGACATCGAAAGAAACAATACAACTATGATCGCAACGATCAATCCTATAGTTATAAACTTACCCACTATAAAAATACCCCATTTACTAAATAATATCGTATAACATAAAAGGTGCATATTATCACAAAGATCGTATTAAAAAGTATTGAATAATATAAGTTTTTACTATGATATTGCTTTATAATCTGTTTTAATGCAAAATCACTAATACCAAAAAACACCCCTAAAAAGAGTGTAAACCATATCACATATCCTATATAATGATACTCTTTTTGAAGCATACAAAATGGGCATTTATGCGTTGGTAATTCGTACACATAGGTACCAAAAAAATAAACAACAGCATAATACCCTGCAAATAAAAATATCACATTAGCTATCATGGCTAATAATGATTGCTTTTGGAGTGACACAACAACACATAAAGCATATACCAAATAAAACACAATCAAAAGTTTTTGTGTATCAAGATTGAACGGCAACCCAGAATCAGAACTCACCACTCCATAAATAGTACTACAACACAACACGGGATCAGCCGTACTAATATTGGTTAGATATAAAATATCCCCAGTAAATTCAACAAGCAAGAGAATATATAAAACCAAAAAAAGCCCCGTTTTTACTTTAAAAAATGGGTAGTTTTTCGCTTCAATGTCATTTTTATTAAGAATCAGCCATATCCCCATGAAAAAAAGTAAGATGATCTTAAATGCCAATAGTGGCTGCCCAAACTCATTGGCACTAATTACTCCTGCAGCACACATTGCTCCTGGTATGATAGTGTTAAGAGCATCAATACTATACGCAAAGAATGGCAACATGAAAAGTTTGACTATGATTGAAAAAAAGATGATCAATATAACTAGATAAGATCGTTTTTCAAGCTTATATTGCAAGGCACTTGTTTTTTCAAAATCCCAATTTTTCAAAATCAAGATACTAAAGACAAAAGCAATACTTAGCATAAAAAGTGTGATTGCTTCTACAAACAGAAAAATGATGATCTGATCGGTTAAAAGAATATTATTCAATGATCTTTCCATCTTCCATATGAATAATTCTTGAATCGAAATCAAGGGAATCAAATAATGGATCATGTGTAGCTATAATGATCGTTTTCCCCATGGAATTCAGTTTTTTGACTATTTCTAAAAATATTTGTGAGTTTTCTTTGTCCAAGTTGGCTGTTGGCTCGTCGCAAAGAATCAAATTTGGATCATTTACCAATGCCCTAGCAATAGCACATCGTTGTTTTTCACCACCAGAAAGACTATTGACCTCTTGATCTTTTTTATGCTCAATATTCGCCAGATTCAAGGCTTTTTGTACCTTTTGCTCTATTTCATCCATTTTGATGCCAAGCGGTACCAATGGAATCGATACATTTTCAAAAACATTAAGATTTTCAAAAAGATTAAATGACTGAAAAACAAATCCCAAGTGATTTAAACGAAAATGTGAACTATGTTCATCAGGAAGTTTTACAACATTTTCATTATCGATTTCCACACTTCCACTTGTAGGTTTTATGAGTGTTGCCAAGATTGACATCAATGTAGATTTACCACTACCACTCACCCCTTTAAGGACAACAAACTCTCCTTTTTTAATAGTAAGATTTATCTCTTTCAATGCACTAAAAGCTTGTGAAGTATTTTCATTATAGATTTTATTTAGATTTTTTACTTCTATCATCGCATACTCTCCACAGGGTCTAATATTGCTATTCTCCAAACAGGGATCAATATAGCACTCATAAATGGCACCACAAACAATGCAAACAATTCAAAAATAAGCCCAAATGGGATAAATGGCTCATATGCCACCATGATTCCAATATTATCCGATCCAAAGAATATTTGGCTCAATAATGGAGCATTGAAAACAAATACAAATACATAAGCCAAGATGAGACCAATAGCAAATGAAAAAAATGCCACAATAAAGTTTTCTAATACTTTGAGCACTAAAACATTTTTAATACTCCACCCTACTGAACGTAATATCCCAATCTCTTTTTTATCGCTAGAACTAATCATCCAATATCGCTGATACAAGATCAATACAAAGGTCAATAATGAGATCAAAAATAAAACCAAAAACAATCCACCTTTGTAGTTGAACATATTTTCATATGATTTGATTAAATCTGTTTTTTGAATGATTCTTGAATCAAAGTTTTGCAAAATCAGTTTGATCTTGATATTTTCATGTTCTGCTTCATTTGGCACACTCAGCACTATATCTGTTGCTTCTTTAGCTCCAACACCTAAAATCTCTTTAGCAACATCCATATGCATAAAGATAATATCATTGGCTACACTATTAAGCTCTGGTGACAATACATCATAAATAGCGACTTTTTGTAATGTTTTATTAGGTGTTCGGAAGTTATAGTATTCATTGTATTGAAACTGATTTAAAAACTCTTTCACCCCACTTCCAATGATCATATGTGGAGTTTCTACAAATTTTTTTACATCGATCTTTTCAGTGATATTTTCTAGTTTTTTTATAATTTGATCATCATAAAAATCTATCCCAACAATAGTAAAATTTGTCTTTGCTGGTTCAAACCAGTATTGTCCATATACTCTTGGTAATGCTAAACTCACTCCATTGATATTTGATATATCATCAAGCCAAGACAAAGGGGTATTTACAGCTTTTCCCCCACGCATTTTTTGAACGATCATATCTGGTTGTTGATCAAGTGTGTCGTATATTGTATTTTGAATCGAAGAAGATAAAAACATCACAGAGCTTAAAACAAATACCATCAAAATAGAAACAAAAAACACAACCATATGCTTGATCTTATGTTTCCACAACAGTAAAATTAAAAAATGAAAGAATCCATTACTTTGCATATACAAAATCCATATAATTTATTGGGGTCATTTCAGGGTATAAAGAGTATGAATAATCTTTATAAGCTCTATTTTGAGGCTCTAAAAAGCTAACACTATGACGAAAATCAGAAAATCCAGTCAAAGCCACGACCGTCTGTATTTGCTGTTTATATGACACTCGTGTATTTGCATCAATTATCAATGCAATAATTGCAATGCAAACACTCACAGTGATGATAAGAAATTTATTTGTTAAAGTCATAAGTCCCTAGTATAATAATGATAAGTATAGATTTTAACTAAATATTGTTAAGGAAACGTTAATTGATTTTGGAAAGTTTTAAAAAAGAAAAGAGGCAGAGTGTACAGATTTAGGAGGAGACTCTCTGCATCTTTTTCTTAAACACATATGATTATTAGGTAATAACACTGAAATAATAACAAGTGTCTGTTAAGTTACTGTTAATTGAAAATATTATTGACAAATTTGTCAAAAGACTGATATTTGTGACATTTTTATACTAAATTTCTTTCAATTGGTAATTTAATGATAAATTCAGCTCCATAATATTCGTTTCCTTCATATTGATAATGAACATTATGTGCTTCAATTGTACCATTCATCCCTTGTGTGATAAGATTATATGACATATGAAGTCCCAATCCCGTACCTTGACTTTGATGTTTAGTAGTAAAATACGGTTCGAATATTTTAGGTAATACTTCCTCTGGAATTCCACCACCATTATCTTTTATAGCAATATATATAAATTCTTCATCTTCACTACAATTAATAAAAACATATTTAGGGATAACATCATTTTTAGTCATTGCATCTTTTGCATTGTTAAAAATATTCATAAAACACTGTGTGAGTTCATTTTGATAACCATCAATGACTATATTTTTTTGTGGAGCAAATATCACATCAATTCCACTGTTTTTAACCGATCCTTCAATCAACTTAATAAAACTTTGCATTAACTCACACAAATTAAATTCTTTACGAATTCTTTCACCCTTGATAAAGTTTCTAAAGTCATCAATAGTATTTGATAGATATTGTGCATTTTTATTGATCAAATCACAATTCTTAGCAATATCATTTGAGTCCAAAAGAGCCAATTCATTTTGTAAACTCATACCTGTAGCACTACTTGAAATTATTGAAAGTGGTTGCCTCCATTGATGTGCAATATTCCCGATCATTTCACCCATAGCTGCCATTTTACTTTGCTCAAACAATGTTTTATCTTTTTCTCTTAATTC
>JBNLDA010000005.1:0-32586 GCA_050304095.1 Arcobacteraceae bacterium
GTAGAGGGTGAAAAGATCGTTCGAGCAGTAGATAGAGCCATTGCAGCTAAGCATGGTGTTATTATTGTAAGTGCTAGTGGTGGTGCTAGAATGCAAGAATCAACTTTTTCATTGATGCAAATGGCAAAAACTAGTGCAGCTTTAAAAAGACTTGATTCTCAAGGTCTACCATTTATCTCATTATTAACAGATCCAACGTTTGGTGGAGTATCAGCTTCTTTTGCATTTTTGGGTGATATTTTGATTGCTGAACCAGGTGCATTGATTGGTTTTGCGGGAGCAAGAGTAATCAAACAAACAATTGGTGCAGATTTACCAGAAGGATTCCAAAGAGCTGAATTTTTATTAGAGCATGGTTCAATAGATATGGTAGTAGAGCGAACCAATTTGCGACAAACTATGCATGATCTATTGAAAATGTTCAGTAAAGATGATGAAATAGTAGCGTAAACCATCATGCAATCTTTTAAAGGGCTTTATGCCCTTTGTGACTTTCAAACTCTACAAAAAAAAGAGATATCTCTAGCTTATTTCTCAGAGATCATTTATCAATATCCCACTTTTTTTATTCAATATAGAGATAAATTGAATGATTTGTATACCCAACAAGACAATATTTACGAACTAAAAAAATACTGTCATGATATTCCTATTATTATAAATGATCATTTAGAATTACTTGATATTGCTGATGGATTACATCTTGGACAAGAAGACCTTGATAAATTGATCGCACAAGAGGGATTTTCTTCAAAAGCTGAAGCAATGGATTATTTAAAAGTAAAATATCCAAATAAAATCTTTGGAATTTCTACTCATACAATTGATGAAGTAAAAGAAGCCAATAGTCTAAATCTAGATTATATAGGTTTGGGTGCGTATAGAAATACGAGCACTAAAGATGTTGAATATCTTTTAGGGGATACGTTATCTAAAATCGCTCAACATTCTATGCATCCAGTTGCAGCAATTGGCGGAGTGACACTTGATGATAGAATTGATAATGTGACGTATAATGTTGTAGGAAGTGGTTTATATGACTATTAATGTTTATATGATCGCAAAGCCATCAAAAGATAAATATGATGATATCATTAAAGAATGGATCAAATCCTCTTCACAATTTGCAAGAGTGAATTTTCATTCGATTTTTAATAAAAATATATCAAAAGCACAAACCATTGATGCAACTCATGCTCAAAAATCTTACACACTTGCTTATGAACCTTATTTAAATGGATTTAATATTGCACTTGATGTGTTAGGAAAAAAAGTAGATAGTTTTGTATTTGCAAAATTATTAGAAGATCATGCAACAGTCAATTTTTTCATAGGCGGAGCATATGGTTTTGAAAAAGATTTCTTACAAAAGTGCGATGCAATTATAAGTTTAAGTGATCTTACTTATGCCCATAAAATAGCAATGACAGTGCTCTCTGAACAAATTTTTAGAGCTCTTTGTATAAATAATAATCACCCATATCATAAATAATTTATCTTTATTTGGATAGAATTGCGCAATTTTATAAATCATTATTGGGGAATTAAAAGTGCCAAATAGAAAACAAACAGAAGAATTAAGAGTTACATTACTAGAAAGAAAAGAATTCATTCTTCGTAATGTTGAAGGTAGTAGAGACAGTATCAATGAGCTTAAGAACTCAGAATGTAATGATGAATATGATTATGCTGAAGTAAGTAGTGATAGTTTCAAAGAGGGAATTATTGCAAACCAACAGATAAAAGAACTTCATGAGATCGAAGCTGCTTTAAAATCAATTGATGCAGGAACTTATGGTATTTGTGAAATGTGTGATGAAAAAATCTCAATGGGTAGATTAAAAGCTAAACCATTTGCTAAATACTGCACACCTTGTAGAGAGATTTACGAAGCAGAACAAAGCTAATTTTTGTTACAATAGTAGCTATATCATTACATAAAAGAAAGGATGCTTTATGGGATTAGGTAAATACATTGTAGGTTCATTGGTATTTATTATTGCAATTGCTGGATATATACATTTTGGTTTGACTTCTGCTGATTATAGGTTAGAAGTATATGGTTTTACATTGTTATTACCGGTTGCTATATGGGTTGTTTTACCTGTAGCTGTCCTATTTATATTGACTGTTTTACATTTGATTTATTATGGATTCAAAGGGTATATGTTTAGAAGATCAATCTCTAAAGATGAAGAGAATATGTTAAGACTTATCAAAGATAAGATCGAAGAAAAAGATACTCAATATGGATTTAAAAATAAAGCATTTGAAAGTATTGCGGGAATTATTAAACAAGCAAATATGTGTGTATCATGTGAAGATTTCCAAACTGATTCAAAACAAATCAAAGATGCAGTTGAAAAAATTCAAAAGATTAATGCAGGTGAATATCTAACAAAAAAAGAATATAAAATTGAGGCAAACCCAGCTTTAGAAGAAAAAAATACAATCAATCATGTTGAAAAAAGTGATGATTTTTATTTAGATGTATTAAAAAAACATACAGAATATACAAATACAGTTGTTCAAAAAGCATTTGAAAAATTAGTAGAAAATAAATCAATCACAACAATTAAAAAATATATTGATGATTTACCATTAAATGATTCGATGATCACTGAAATATTTAAAAAAGATGCACAAAAACAAGAAGAATTCTCATTAACTGATGATGAGATCATCAAACTAATATCTAAAACAAAATACACAAAAGAAGATTTTGTAGAATTAGTAAATATTTATAAATCTATTATGATCCCTGATAGAATTATTAAATTATTTGAAAAAATCTCTAGTAATAATGAAGAAGCAATGGATGCATACCTTTATACGCTCTTTGAGTTTGAAATGGTAGATGAGATTAGAGATATCTTATCGGCAACTGCTAAAGATGAATATGTGCCATTTAAAGCATTATTAGATTTAAAAGATGGTGGAAAACACTATACTTTAGAAAGTATCTCATATAAATAAAAGTTCAAAATCATGAGTACTACACTAGATTTCTCAAAATCCCTTGTAGTACTTGCTCCCCTTGCAGGTTATACTGACCTTCCATTTCGATCAGTTGTTAAAAAGTTTGGCGTTGATCTCACTATTTCAGAGATGATCAGTTCTAATGCACTAGTGTATAATTCTAAAAAGACATTCAAAATGCTTGAAAAAAGTGCAAATGAAGATCCCTATTTTATTCAAATTGCTGGATATGAACCAAAAGTAATTGAAGAAGCGGTAAAGATATTGAATGATATTGAGGGGATTGCTGGAATTGATCTTAATTGTGGATGTCCTGCTCCAAAAGTATTTAATAATGGATCAGGATCAAACCTATTGGGTGATCTTCCTAGACTTGGTGAGATATTAAGTACCATCAAAAAAACTTCAAATAAACCTTATACAACTGCAAAGGTGAGAATTGGAGTGAATGATAAGATTCCACGTGAAATAGCACGTGTGGTTGAAGATAGTGGAGCAGATATGATCTCGGTTCATGGTCGAACAAGGGCTGGAGCTTATAAGGCTCCAGTTGATTATGATGCGATATTGCAAGTAAAAGAAGAAGTAAGTATCCCTGTGATTGCTAATGGGGATATCAAAGACTATCACAAAGCCCAAAAGGTTTTAGGACAAACTCATGCAAATGGAGTGATGATAGGACGAGGAGCTATTGGAAAACCTTGGATATTTTATCAAATTAAAAATGCTTTGAATGATGATCAAATTTCAAATGAATTGAAAAAAGAGATTATCATAGAACATTTTGAGCAGATGTTGAACTTTTATCAAGAACATGGTGTTGTGATGTTTAGAAAGCATTTGCATACTTATTCAAAAGGGTATCAAGGAGCTCATGATTTTAGAGAGACAATTAATAAAATCACTGATGCACAAGAAGCAAGAGCTTTAATCAAAGAATTTTTTTAGGAAGAGTATTGAAAGATTTTTATTATGAATTGAAGGTTGAACCACAATCTTCATTGGAAGTTTTTATTGATCTAGTGACAGCTTTAGTGGATGATGCTATTGAAGAAACAGCTGATGCAATTATAATTAGAAGTGAAGAAAATTTAGATACAGTACAATATGGTATTGAACAGTTTTCAGAACAATTAGGAATACCTTGTGTTTGTACACTTGAACAAAAGAAAAATGAAGATTGGGTAAAGAACTATTGCGATTCAATTGATCCAGTTGAAATAGGGCAATTCTATGTTCGACCATCATGGTTTGAAGCTAAAGAGGATTTGATCAATATTATTATAGATCCAGCTCTCGCTTTTGGATCAGGACATCATGAAACAACGAGTACTTGTTTACAGGCTATTAGTCAGTATGTAAAATCTGGTGATAAAGCAATCGATGTTGGATGTGGTAGTGGAATATTAGGAATTGCCGCAGCAAAAATGGGCGCACAGTGTGATCTATGTGATACTGATCCAGTTGCCATAGAAAACACTAAAGAGAATTTTGTAACAAATAATATTAGTTATGATAAAATGTGGACTGGTTCTGTTACACAAACAAAAGAACAATATGATGTTGTTATAGCAAATATTGTAGCTGATGTTTTAGTGATGATAAGCTCTGATTTGAAAAAAAGCTTAAAAGATAACGGAATTTTAATCCTATCAGGTATTTTAGATAAATATCACGATAAAGTTTTAAAAAAATATGAAAACCTTGAACTTGTAGATACTATTCAAAAGAATGAATGGGTAACATTAGTTTTAAGAAATAAACATTGAGGAAATAAATGAGCGATCAAAACAATAAAAAACAAGATGATAACAATAATAGCTTCTTTAACAAAAATCCTATTTTAGTATTTGCGTTATTATCAATTGTGACGATTTTTGTATTTAAGTCACTATTCCCATCAGAAGAGATGAGTTCTAATGGTGTCACTCCATATGGTCAACAACAAAAGCAAGTAACCTATTCAGAATTGAAACAGATGATTAAAAATGGGAAGATCGAATATGTTGGTATCGGTAATACAACGTTAAAAGCTGTTGGTAAAAACAGTAATGGAACAAGTACAACTTACAGAGTAAGAAGAGTAATTCCTGATGAAACATTGATTCCATTATTAGAAGACAGAAACATTGAATATGGTGGAGTAAATGAGGAAAATCTTTTAGCAGATATTCTATTTGGATGGGTATTACCTATATTCATATTCTTTGGAATTTGGATGTTCTTAGCTAACCGAATGCAGAAAAGCATGGGTGGTGGCGGAGGCGGAGGAGGAATCCTCGGTTTCGGTGGTGCCAAAAAAATGATCAACTCTGAAAAACCAAATGTTAAATTTGATGATATGGCTGGAAATAAAGAAGCTAAAGAGGAAGTAACAGAGATCGTTGACTTCTTAAGAGATCCAGATAGATATGTAAAATTAGGTGCACAAATCCCTAAAGGGGTATTATTAGTAGGACCTCCAGGAACGGGTAAAACATTATTAGCAAAAGCGGTTGCTGGGGAAGCAGATGTGCATTTTCTTTCGGTTTCTGGATCAAGTTTTATTGAGATGTTTGTAGGGGTTGGAGCAAGTAGAGTAAGAGATTTATTTGAACAAGCAAAAAAACAAGCACCAGCAATTATTTTCATTGATGAGATTGATGCTATTGGTAAAAGTAGAGCTAGTGGTGGAATGATGGGTGGAAATGATGAGCGAGAACAAACATTGAACCAATTATTAGCTGAAATGGATGGATTCTCAACTCAAGCAGCACCTGTTATAGTATTAGCTGCAACCAATAGACCAGAAGTGTTAGACCCAGCATTATTAAGACCAGGACGATTTGATAGACAAGTATTGGTTGATAAACCTGATTTAGAAGGTAGAATTGAAATTCTAAATGTACATATTAAAGATGTTGTTTTAGGTGATGATGTTGATCTTAAAGAGGTAGCTAAAATGACTGCTGGACTTGCTGGAGCAGATTTGGCAAATATCATTAATGAAGCGGCGTTACTTGCAGGTCGAGCTAATGAAGATGAAGTATCCCATAAACACTTTAAAGAAGCAGTTGAAAGACAGATTGCAGGATTAGAGAAAAAATCAAGACGGATCTCTCCAAAAGAAAGAAAAATTGTAGCTTATCATGAATCAGGTCACGCATTAATGGCTGAGATCACAAAGGGAGCTAAAAAAGTAAATAAAGTTTCTATTGTTCCAAGAGGTCTAGCAGCACTTGGATATACGTTGAATACTCCTGAAGAAAACAAATATTTAATGCAAAAGCATGAGCTTATCGCTGAAGTAGATGTTCTTTTAGGTGGACGAGCAGCTGAACAAGTATTTATCGGTGAGATTAGTACTGGGGCAGGTAATGACTTAGAGAGAGCAACAGATATTATTAAAAGTATGGCTTCTATTTATGGTATGAGTGATGATAGTGTTGCTGGACTTATGGTATTGAGCAAACAATCAAATCAATTCTTAGGTGGGGGACAAACTTCTAAGGACTATAGTGATGAGATGGCTCATACACTTGATAGTTATATCAAATCTACATTAAATGAACGATATGCACATGTATTAAAGTCATTGGAATCAAACAAAGAAGCGATGGAGCAAATGACTCAAGAACTTCTTGAAGTTGAAGTTATTAGTGGTGAGAGAGTGCGAGAAATCATCAAAGATAATGGTGGAGAGGTATATGAAGATGAAGATTTACATTCTGAAGCTTTAAATACTGATGAAGAACCTAAAAAAGAAGCTAAAACTAAATCAAATGAAGAGACTGTTGAATCTTCAGAAGATGAAATAACTGAACAAAGCAATGATAATAAATCAAAAGAGTAAAGGAAAATCTTTTTCCTTTACTTAAAACTTACTTTCAAATAAATTATTATACATTTCCTTCAAGCATAAAATTAACAATAAATTTGGTATAATCTTATAAAATTATTACAGGAGGAAAATATGCAAAACGCAATTACTTACAATATCTACACTAAAAGATTCACAACACTCCTTCTGCTCTTGAGTACATTTCTAAAAAAATAACACGTTTTACGCTCAAGTTGAATAAAAATATTCCAACATTTTTTATAATTTTTAAATGTTAATACAATGATACAAGATAACAAGATTTTAATTTTCGATACTACGTTAAGAGATGGTGAACAAAGCCCTGGGGCATCTATGAACACTGATGAGAAGATCGCTATTGCAAAACAATTGCAAAAATTAGGGGTTGATATTATTGAAGCAGGATTCGCAGCAGCCAGTCCAGGAGATTTTGATGCAATCAGTCGAATTTGTGAAGTAGTAGACAGATCTACAGTGTGTTCTTTAGCAAGAGCTTTGGATAATGATATCAAAGCTGCAGGAGAAGCAATCCAAAGAGCAAAATATAAAAGAATTCATACTTTTATTGCAACAAGTCCAATTCATATGGAGTATAAATTAAAAATGACTCCAGATCAGGTGATCAAAAAAGCTGTAGATGCAGTTACGTATGCAAAAACATTTGTTGATGATGTAGAGTTTTCATTAGAGGACGCTGGTCGAAGTGAAATGAGTTTTATGAAAGAGATCACTGCAGCAGTGATTGAAGCAGGTGCTAAAACAATTAATTTACCAGATACTGTAGGATACAGATTCCCTAGTGAAATTTCAGCAATGGTAAAAGAGATGGTTGATTTTGTTGATGGAAAAGCAATCATTTCATTGCACAACCACAATGACTTAGGATTGGCTGTGGCTAATTCATTAGCTGGAATCCAAGCAGGAGCAAGACAAGTAGAGTGTACAATCAATGGTTTGGGTGAAAGAGCTGGAAACGCTGCGGTGGAAGAGATTGTTATGGCATTAAAAACAAGAGCAGATTTGTTTGATAAGCCATATGAAACTTCAATCAACACGACTGAAATTTATCCTACAAGTAGATTAGTGGCAACAATAACTGGAATTGAGCCACAACCAAATAAAGCAATTGTTGGTAAAAATGCCTTTTCTCATGAAAGTGGAATCCATCAAGATGGTGTATTGAAACATACTCAAACCTATGAGATTATGAGTGCAGAATCAATTGGATTGAAAAAAGAAAATACTTTGGTATTGGGAAAACACTCTGGACGAGCTGCATTTAAAGATAAGATTGAGCAGTTAGGATTTGATAATATTGATGATGAAGCAATGAATCATTCATTTGAAAGATTCAAAATATTAGCAGATAAGAAAAAAGAGATCACAGATGATGATATTAGAATGTTGATCACAGATGAAGCATTAAATCATACAAAAACATTTGAATTAATCTCATTGCAAATCTCAGATTGTTCAAATGGGGTTCCAAGTGCAGCAGTGACAATCAAACATAATGATGTAGAGATTACTGATGCAGCTATTGGAGATGGTACAATTGATGCAATATTTAAAACAATCGATAGAATTACTGGGTATAATGGTGAATTAAATGACTATAAAGTCAAAGCGGTAAGCGAAGGAAAAGATGCTTTAGCAAAAGTTGTCTGTAAAGTAACATTTAATGAAGATAATCCAGCTATGATTGGACATGGATTAAGTATTGATACGATGTTAGCAAGTGCTAGAGCGTATATTGGTGCATTAAATAGTTATTTAAGCATGAAAGATAGATTGACTAAAAATTCTGGTCATCAAGTATAAAAATAGGGAAGGATGTTGATGATAACAAAACTTTTTGTATCAGCATCTTATGCCCTCGAGGCTTCAAAAACTTATCAAAAATCAAAATCATTTGCATATGATATTTTAGAAAATGATCAATCAAGAATCAAAAGATATTTTGATTTTTTTATGATCTTTTTGGTTTTGAGTACGGTTGCTATTCTTATTTATGAAGTGAATCACGAAGTTTTACCTTGGCTAAATGATTATGAGATGTTTGCCATTGTAGTCTTTATAATTGAGTGGCTTGGAAGATTTTGGGTAAGTTCTGATATGCATTTTCAAATCATACAAGATTATGAAAAAACACAAATTTTAGAGAAAAAGTTCTTTCTTTCAGTTTCTTTGAAAAAAATTGTTCAAAGGAAATTACAGTTTATTTTTTCTCCTATGTCAATCATCGATTTGTTGGCAATCTTACCATATTATAGACCATTAAGAATTCTTAGAATATTTTTACTTTTTAGACTATTTAAACTTCTTAGATATACCAATTCGATCAATCAATTAGCTCATGTCTTTGTAGAGAAACGGTTTGAATTTTTTACACTTATTGTTATGTTTCTTATGGCGGTGGCTTTTGGGTCAACAATCATCTTCATTTATGAAGGTGCTGGAATCAATCAAAATATAGATACATTCTTTGATGCTGTGTATTGGTCGATTATTACGATTTCAACAGTGGGATTTGGAGATATTGCTCCAGTTACACTTGAAGGAAGAATTGCAACATTATTCTTGGTTGTTGGTGGAATGGGAGTTATCGCATTCTTTACTTCAATTGTGACTACAGGATTGACTGAAGAAGTAGAAACGATCAAAAAAGATAAAGTATTTTCTGAAGCTGCAAATTATGTTGAGTATACAATTATTTGTGGCTATGGACGGATGGGGAAAGTGCTTGCAGATGAATTAGGTCAAATAGGTGAAAGATTTATTATTCTTGATAATGATGAAAAAATGATAAAAGAAGCCAAAGAGGAAAAATTCTTGGCTACGGTTGCAGATGCGACTAATGTTACTTTGCTTGAAGATCTTGGAGTGAATAAAAATGTTAAATCAATTGTAGCAATCACAAATAGTGATGCAGTGAATTTATCTATTGTTTTAGCTGCCAGAGCATTGAATGATTCAGTAAAAATTATTGCTAGAGCAAATGAAAACAGGTCAAAAGACAAGCTACTGTTAGCTGGAGCCAATGAAGTATTATTAACCAATGAAGTTTCAGCCCTTGTAGCTTGTGAATATATTGGTCAACCAGTTGCATTTGAAGCTATTGATGATATTTTATTGGATAGTGAAGGTGCTTTGATGGATGAGATTGAGATTCTTGATGGAAGTGAATATATCAATCAAACCCTTGATAGTATAGATTTCGATCAATTTAACTTAACACTTATTGGAATTATTGATGCCAAAGATAGAAAGAATTTTAAATTTAATCCTAATAAAAAAACATCATTGATTCAAAATAAAGATATTTTGATTGTGATTGGGTATGAAGAGAGTATTAAAGAGTTTAAAGTGCATTTGCTGTCATCAACTCCAAAAAGAAGAAAGAAAAAAAATTAGTATATGTGTAATTCTAAAGTAATCGTATTCGGATATAATAGCATTGCTAGAGAAATCGTAGCTGCACTCAAAGCAAAGAGATATATAGTAGAGGTGATTGAAAATGATCCACAACTTATTGATCAAGCTAAAAAAGATGGAATTGAAATAAAAAATTTGAATCTTATGGAAGATGAAAATTTGATAGAAATTGGAATTCAACAAGAAGATATTAAAGCATTTTTTTGTGTCAGTGATGATCCTAATGTGAATTTATTTGTAACGTTAAGTGCGAGAAATTTGAATAAACATCTTCGAATCATTTCATTGACTTCAACCAAAGAAGATAATAAAAAAATGATGCTAGCCGGAGCTAATAAAATCATCAATCCTTATGAAATTGGTGGATTGAGGATATTCAGATTACTACATAAACCACTGATCTTAGAAGTATTGGATAATATCTTATTTAGTGAATCTGATATTTCTGTTGCAGAAATCACCATTGAAAAAGGTTCTGCTTTAGATGGGATATATTTAAGAGATCTTAATGCGAATAATCTCTACAATTTAGTGATTGTCGGTCTTCAGGATAAAGAATTAGGAGATGATTTTGTTTTTTATTCAAGTGGAATCAATCATAAAATTGATATAGGGGATACTTTAGTGGTTATTGGGTATTCAAACGATATCAAAAAATTTCAAAATCATATTTCTTTAGAAAATGTAAAAGGATAATCTACTCATATGCAATTTAACTTTTTTTTAAAATTACTAAAAGAGTCATTTAGAGATTTGTTGCCAATTGTTTTGGTAATACTATTTTTTCAATTAGCGGTTATTCAAAGTGTACCAGATAATTGGATATCAACCACAGTAGGTCTAATCATTGTAGGGATTGGGCTTGCGATATTTTTGCAAGGTTTAGAGATTGGTATTTTCCCAGTTGGGGAGGGGTTGGCAAAAGATTTTGCGAATAAAGGTTCCAATTTTTGGGTATTAGTCTTTGGATTTGCTATTGGGTTTGGTACTACTATTGCCGAACCAGCTTTAGTGGTAATTGCAGAAAAAGCTGCAGCTATTAGTAGTGGTAGAATTGATGGGAATACACTGAGATTTGTAGTAGCAGGTTCAGTTGGTTTTGCAATACTTCTAGGGGTTTATCGTATCATCAAAGGGCATCCAATCCATTACTATATAATTGCTGGATATATAGCTGTAGTATCAGTTACTTTTGCAGCACCTCAAGAAATTATTGGATTGGCATATGATCTTGGAGGGGTTACCACTTCAACAGTAACTGTACCGTTGGTAGCAGCTCTTGGAATAGGATTAGCTTCAACGATCAAAGGAAGAAATCCTGTTATAGATGGATTTGGTCTTATTGCATTTGCTTCATTAACACCAATGATCTTTGTACAAATTTATGGAATCTTTGTTTATAACTTTGTTGAAGCTAAAGAAGTAGCTCAAATAGTGATTGAGGCAAAAGCAAGTGTTGCAACAGATGTAAGTGCACAATCAATTATCAGTGGTTTAACCAATGTTGTTAAAGATGTATTGCCAATTTTAGCGATTATCTTATTTTTTCAATATGGTGTAATCAAAAAAAGTATCCATAATCTAAAAACAGTATTTATTGGGTTTATTCTAGTTATCTTAGGTTTATATGCATTTATCCTTGGACTTGAACTTGGACTATTCAGTCTTGGTGAAACGATGGCGTATCAACTCACCACTACTGATTCAGTTTATATTATTTATGCTTTTGCTTTTGCGATTGGATTTTCTACAACAATGGCCGAACCTGCACTCATGGCGATTGCAAAAAAAGCCAAAGAGATCAGTGATGGAAAGATCAATGATTTTGCTTTACGACTATTTGTTGCTGTTGGGGTTGCCATTGGTATTGCTCTTGGATCATTTAGAATCGTAACAGGTGGAGAAATTCACTATTATATTATTGTAGGATATATTGCAGTAATAATGCTTACATATTTATCGCCAAAATATATTATTCCAATTGCTTATGATTCAGGAGGAGTTACAACTTCGACTGTTACTGTACCATTGGTAGCAGCTCTTGGAATTGGATTGGCAACAAATATTGAAGGACGAAGTGCTTTAATTGATGGATTTGGTCTTATCGCTTTTGCATCACTATTTCCAATGATCACAGTAATGATTTACGGATTGTTCACTGAAAGATTTGGAGTCAAATCTGATACGCAAATTGAGCAAGAACATCAACCGCATCCAACGATTGAATTAAATAACTTCAACATGGCTCATATCAATATTGATGCCACTGAAAAAATGGAAGCATTAAATATCTCATTTAGTGCTTTAGTCGTTATCGTTCCTACTACAAAAGTTGAAGATGCACTTCACGCAGCTCGTGATTATGGAGCTACTGGAGTTACACACTTTAAAGCAAAAGGGATGGGTCTCAATGAGATGGATAATATCTTTAGACATGAAGTTGAAGCAGAAGATGAAGTATTACTTTTTGTATTGCCGGATAAGTTAGTAGAAAAAGTTCTTAATGGAATAATTTTACGATTACATATTACAAGTACTGGCGATGGTATTGCCTTTACATTACCAATTAGTAATATTAAAGGGATCAGTTTACGACAAAAACATGTTTTTGAAGATGAAATTAAAGAGGAATCAACTCCAAAAGTAGAGACAAAATAATGGGTATAGTAGAAAAAACAATAAAAAAATTAGAATCAAGTAATTGCACCACAGATAAAACTTTTTTTCAAGCAGTAAGAGAGGTTTTAGAGAGCTTAGAGCCACTTTTAGAGAGTAACAAAGATTATGAACGACATGCTATTATGGAACGATTGACAATTCCTGATAGAATATTTAAGTTCAAAGTGGTATGGATGGATGATAATCAAAAAATTCAAGTCAATACTGGATACCGAGTACAGTTTAATAACGCATTAGGGCCATATAAAGGTGGTTTGAGATTTCATCCAAGTGTCAATGAAGGGATTTTAAAATTCTTAGGATTTGAACAGATCTTTAAAAATTCTTTAACGGGACTTCCTATTGGTGGAGCTAAGGGTGGAAGTGATTTTGATCCTAAAGGGAAATCTGATTTTGAAGTGATGAAATTTTGTAGTGCCTATATGACGGAATTGCATAAATTCATCGGTCCACGTATTGATGTTCCAGCAGGGGATATTGGAGTAGGTGCAAGAGAAATTGGATATTTATTTGGTGAATATAAAAAAATCACTTCAACTTATGAGGGAGTTTTAACTGGAAAACCATTTATGTTTGGTGGAAGTTTGATGCGACCTGAAGCAACTGGATATGGTGTGGTATATTTTACTGATGAGATGCTCAAATATTTTGGACAAAAAGGTTTTGAAGGTCGAATTTGTACAGTCAGTGGTGCAGGAAATGTTGCTATTTATACCATTGAAAAGTTATATAAAATGGGAGCAAAACCAGTTACTTGTAGTGATAGTAAAGGAACGATCTATGATTCACGAGGTATTGATCTAGATTTGTTAAAAAAACTTAAACTCGAGCAAAGAGTTTCTCTTGAAGAGTATTGTAAAATAAACAGCGATGCAATATATACTCCAGTTGAAGAGTACCCTGAAGATGGACATCATGTATGGACAATACCTAGTGATTGTGCATTTCCATGTGCGACACAAAATGAATTAACCGCAGTTGATGCTCAAAATTTGATCAATAATGGATGTGTGAGTGTAAGTGAAGGTGCTAATATGCCTTCAACACCAGAGGCAATTGAAATATTGCAAGAGAGTCATATCTTATTTGCTCCAGCGAAAGCTGCAAATGCTGGAGGCGTAGCGGTAAGTGAATTTGAGATGGCACAAAATGCTTCAATGTCACGATGGTCTTATGAGCAAGTCGATGAGATGTTGGAAACAACTATGAGAAGCTTATGTAAAAGAGTACATTTAACAGCTGAAGAATATGGAGTAGCTGGTAATTATGTTCATGGATCAAATATTGCTGGTTTTAAAAAAGTAGCTGATGCAATGATTGCTGAAGGTATTTAATGACATTAGAGTCTATTCAAAGTGCAATCAAAGAAGAGCTGTGTTATGCTTTATATTTTAGTGGTCAAGATTGTGGGGTATGTTCAGTATTGGAACCTAAGATAACTGAAATGATCACACAGAATTTCCCACAGATAAAATTACAATCGATCAATGCACAGCAATTTCCTGAAATTGCAGCACATTTTTCAGTATTTTCAGTACCTACTTTTTTGGTTTTTTTTGATTCAAAAGAGTTTATTAGAAAATCAAGAAATATGTCTGTACAAGTTTTGAAAAATGAGATACAACGTCCATATTCAATGGTTACTGGAGCTTAAATGAAAACAACTATTCTTATATTTATTGTATTATTTGCTTTAGCACAATTAAAACAAATTGAGATGAGTAATCCTAAAGCAGATCCAAATTTGGAAATACAAACCCCAACAAATGTAAAACATATATTGAAAAAAGCGTGTTATGATTGCCATTCAAATCAAACAACATGGCCTTGGTACAGTAATATTGCACCACTTTCATGGATAATAGAAAAACATGTTGTTGAGGGTCGAGCATGGGTAAATTACTCTATTTGGGAGACCTATTCAAAAGAGGAACAAGATAAAAAGCTCAAAGAAACCTTTAGAGCGATTTATGTTGCTATGCCACCAACTGATTATATTGGATTGCATCCTGAAGCAGATTTAACGCAAGAAGAGAGAAAAGTAGTTCGAGACTGGATCAAAGGGATGGACAAACATTAAATGAGGCTTTGTGGTATTGATGAGGCAGGGCGTGGGCCATTAGCAGGACCACTAACTGTTGCTGGAGTGATACTTCATAATTCTATTGAAGAACTCAATGATTCAAAACAACTTAGTGAAAAAAAAAGGGAAGCTCTTTTTGATCAGATAAAACAAAATAGTGATCATCATATAGTAATCACTGATGCAGAAGTTATAGATGAGATTGGATTGAGTAAAGCCTTAAAAAATTCTATTTTAGAAATCATGGAAAAGCTAAATGCTGATCAATTTTTAATGGATGGGAATACCTCTTTTGGAATATCTACACTTCAACATAAAATTAAAGCAGATGCTACTGTAAAAGAGGTGAGTGCCGCTTCCATATTAGCAAAAGTGACTAGAGATAGAATGATGGTTAAATATGCTAAAGAGTTTCCTCAATATCAGTTTGAAAAGCATAAAGGATATGGAACTAAAAAACATATTGAACTGATGCAAATGTATGGATTAAGTCCAATTCATAGAAAGAGTTTTAAACTCAAATCAAATGAGCAAAAACAGCCAAGCTTATTTGAGCTTTGACTGTAGTTTTTTTAGAACCTCTAATTTTTTAATTAGCTCTTTTTTCTCTTTTTCATTATTGGCTTTATTGATTTTTCTTTTTGTCTTTTCAATTTTTTCTTCAAAATTATCTATTAAGGCTTTTTTATCTTCTTCTTTTTTATTTTGTTTCTTTTGTGAATAATTTAAAAACTTAGTTGCCTGCTCTAGAAGTTTCTTGACTTTCATAATACTCTCCTATTGATTGTAATGTTTTATCTTCAACCCATAAAATAAATCCAACTTTGATTAGATTTTGCACGATCTCTGAAGTATATGTTCCATCATTTAATAATGATGTAGCCATTTTAGAATCGATATTTTTTTCTCGGATAAATTTGTCTATTTTACTATGATGATCAAAGTCATAAGTTTTCATTTCATCTTTAAAAAGTTCTAATGATGCTACAGATTCTATATCATCTTTATTATATTTGATTTGTTCAAGTGTATTAAGTGTTTGTAAAATTTTTAGTCTTAAATCATTATATTCTTCGATGATCGTCTGATTTTTCCCTTTGCTATAATATAGAAGGTTTTTATTGATTTGTTGAATATCTTTTGTCGCTGAAACAAGTAACTGTGCTGCAAGGCGGATTTTATAAAGTTGGTTTTTATCTTCTTGTGTAATATATTCACTTGCTAAAGTACTATAGTAAACAATATCGCTATAGAGTGATTTTATTTTATTTTCATACGTAGTTTGCACTGTTTCATCAAATGATGATTTAGTGTTCATGATAATGGTATAGATATCTTCTTTACCTAAATACTCATGTCTGTGGATCAGTAATGCATGTGAAAGCAATAGGGTTGTATTTTCATACAGATGTTCTACTTCTTTTTTCAGTGCAGCCAATGCAGGAGCCGAAGATTTAATTACTTCATTATCAAGATATTTTGCTTTTTCTTGATTTTCTACAGGGATAAAAAGTGTTTCTAAAAATTTCACCAAAAGAGATGTAAATGGAGAGATAGTCAATACCCCAATTAAATTGAATATAGTATGGAATAATGCTAATTTCATTGCATAATTATCCTCAGATATATTCACATGCACTGCAAGATAATCAACAAGTTGTGCTAATTGATGTAAAAAGATGATGGCTATTAAAGCAGTGACAATATTAAATATAAAGTGAGCAACTGCTAGTCTTTTTCCATTATGATTGGATGCAAGGGCTCCAATTACAGCAGTCACAGTAGTACCTATATTTGCCCCAATAGCTAATGCTAAGGCTTGTGTATATTCAATTTGACCACTAATTAGTGCTGTGATAATCAGTGCCATTGTAGCACTACTTGATTGAATTAAAATAGTTGCAATTGCACCAAGTAGAATAAAAATGAGGATACCTAAAAATCCATCAGCTACATATTGTGAAAGATCAAGATTCCCTTGAAATACTTCAAATCCATCTTTCATATAGGCAATTCCAAGGAATACAAATCCAAGACCTATGAGTACTTTTCCAAATCCTTGATATGATTTATTTTTGTTAAAATGAAAGATTACTCCAAAAATTAACATTGGCATTGCGTATTTAGCAATAGAAATCTTTACTCCAAAGGATGATACGATCCAAGCAGTTGTAGTAGTACCAATATTTGACCCAAAAATAACCCCAATAGCACCACTAAGACTAATCAGTTCAGCACTCAGAAATGAGATAATAATAACAGAGATGAGAGATGAACTTTGTACGATTGAAGTGGTTATAAATCCAATTCCAATAGCTTTTGGAACATTATTAGTAGATTTTTCTAGAATCTTTTCTAGCATTCCTCCGGTAAAAAGCTTAAAACCATCCTCCATAAAAAGCATACCAATCAAAAATATGGCAATACCTGAAATGATTATGTTGACTTGTGAATTAAAAAATACAATCCAAGCTATAAATAGAATAAATAATGGAAAAAAAGATCGTTTAATGAGTGAATTCAAAGATTTCCCTTAGTTTAGTAATTAATTTCGAATAATTATAGCATAAATATAAATATACTTAATTTATATGAATTTTGATACAATCACAAAAATCAAAAAGGAATGATATGAAGAAAATAGTTATATCTTTAATGATGGTTATTTCATCAATTTTTGCAGCCAATCCAATTGCGGTATTGGAAACCAATCAAGGAAATATTGAGATTGAGTTACGGCCAGAAGTAGCTCCAAAAGCAGTTGAGAATTTTATGACACATATTAAAAATGGGTATTATGATGGTTTGATCTTTCATAGAGTTATTCCAGGATTTATGATCCAAGGTGGAGATCCAACTGGTACTGGTATGGGTGGAGAATCTATTTGGGGAGCTCCATTTGAAGATGAATTCTCACCAAAAGCAATTTTTGATAAAGTGGGTGTTGTAGCAATGGCTAATGCAGGCAGAAACACCAATGGTAGTCAATTTTTTATTACTACAGTTCCAACATATTGGTTAAATGGACGGCATACTATTTTTGGACAAACAACGAAAGAAAGTATGGATGTAGTAAAAAAAATAGAAGCAGTTCAAACAGGATATGGTGATAAACCTATTGAGGAACAAAAAATCATCAAAGCATATATCAAATAGATTTAGTCATCTATTTGAGTAGCTTCTTCTAACAAATTAGAGCAAATAGCTTTCTTTGGAGAGATATTTGCTTTTTCTTTAAACATTTCAGCTTGTCGCACTAAGCTTCCTTTTCCAGTACTTAGTTTCTTTTTGGCTTCATTAAAACTCTCTTGAGCTTTGATAAGATTGTTTTCAACTTTATTCAGATCTTCAGTAAAGTTTACAAATTTAGTATAAAGTGTTTCAGCTCGTTTGGTTACTTCTAAAATATTTTGAGCTTGTCTTTCATATCTCCAAGTATTTTCAACTGCTTTAAGTGCTACTAAAAGAGTGGTCGGTGAAACGAGTACGATCTTTTTCTTAAATGCTTTATCGAATAAATGGATATCTTTTTCCATAGCTAGCATCAAAGCACTTTCAATTGGGATAAACATAAAGATAAAATCTAAACTATTGATCCCTTCAAGTTTCTCGTAGTTTTTATTACTTAATTGATCAATATGAGTATTGATTGAAGAAAGTAGGGCATTGAGATGTGTTTGTTTTTCATCTTCGTTTTCACTTGATAGATATTGTTCATATGCTATAAGTGAAGTTTTTGCATCAATGATGATATCTCTTTGATCAGGAAGTTTGATCACTACATCAGGTCTATAAGAACTATTATTCTCATCTTTGAGCGCTACTTCAGTGAAATATTCATGATCTTTTCTAAGACCTGAATTTTCTAATACTCTTTGCAGTACCATTTCACCCCAAATACCTTGTTTTTTAGTACTTCCCTTTAAGGCATTAGTGAGATTAATTGCATCTTCTTGAAGTTGAAGATTGAGTTTTTTTAGCTGTCCAATCTCTGCATACAATAAGGTTCTGTCTTTTGATTCTTTGTCATACACATCTTCAACCTTTTTTCGAAAAGATTCCATTTGTTGTTTGACTGGAGTTAAAATTGTGTTGAGTTGTTCATGACTTTGTTCTTTGAATTGTTTTGTGTTGGTTTCAAGGATATTTTTAGCCAATAATTCAAATTGTTGTTGTAATTTAATCGCATCTTCTTTTTTTGTTTCAATTTGTTGTTGAAAGTTCTTTTGTTGCTCTGTTAGTGTTGTTTCAAGTTGTGCGATCTTTGATTCTTTTTGTGTTAACGTTTGATTGTATTGATCAAGCTTTTCACGTAATTCAATGATCTCATTTTTGAATTCACTTTGTTGTTCTAATTTATTTTTATACGAATGCAATTGGATTTCTAATTGTTGATTAGCAGTTTGTAGTGCTTTGATCTCTAAGTCATTTTTGCTTTTTTTGAGGAGCAACCAAATCGTTGCAATAATAAATAAAGCAAGAAAAATGGCAAAAATGAGTGAGAGATCATTGAACATCCATTAGCTCCAATACTACTTGTTTATCATTAAATGGAAGTTTCTTATCATAAATGATTTGTGTAGTTTCATCCCCTTTTCCAAGGATTAGTACGACACTGTTTTTATACTCTTTTGCTTTTTCAATAGCCATTTGGATCGCTTTTTTTCTATTTATTTCTATTGTCATATGCTCTTTATGGGTGATCCCTGCAACAATATCTTCAATGATCAAATCTGGATCTTCAAATCGTGGATTATCACTTGTGACAATGATCTCTTTACAAAAATCACTGGCAGCTTTTCCCATCATAGGTCGTTTACTCCTATCTCGATCTCCACCAGCTCCAAACACACAAATAATATCTTGGTTGGCAAAACTTTCAAATACTTTTTTCATTCCATCCGGAGTGTGTGCAAAATCAATGATCACCAATGGATCATATGAGATTGTTTCCATTCTCCCTGAAACTCCAGCGAAGTTTTCCACTGCTGTTGCAATCTCTTCAAAGGATTTTTGTGTCAGAATATGCGCTGCAGCAAATGCCGCATTGATATTATAGATATTGAATAATCCATATAAATGCGCTGAAAAATTAAAGATTTGATCAAAATATTGCAGAACTATATGGGTTCCATTTTTGAAGCTATAGGCTTGTACTTTATAAGTAGAGGGAGAATCAAGTCCATATGCAAATCCATTTTTCATATTGTATTTGATTTTTGGATCATCTTTATTAATAAGCTTTCGACTCTCATCTTTAAAAAATGAATTCTTTACATCAATATATTCTTGTAAATCTTTATGATAATCTAAATGATCTTGTGTGATATTTGTATGGATTTTTAGAGAGAACTCAAGCCCTTCAATTCTTTTTTGAACGATGGCATGAGAACTTACTTCCATCACAAAAAAATCACAACCATTTTCTATTGCTTTTTGGATATGATAAAAGTTTGCTAGTTGCACAGGTGTCGTTAAACTATATTCCTCCACTCTTTCATCATTGATAAAAAATCCACGAGTTCCTTGAAGTGCGACTTTATACCCTAGATCCAACAAAATTGAATAAATCGCAGCTGCAGTTGTTGTTTTACCATTTGTTCCAGTGATCCCTACAATTTGAATTGAGCTAAGATCAACATAATTTTTTAATTCACTAGCATGGATAAACTGCGTACATCCATTTTCTTTAGCATTGTCTAGATACTTTTGTGTCTCATCTGAATACACAAAAGTATTATCATAATTGCATTCTTGCGAATTATCCGTAAATATTTTATTGTTAAGAGTTACTGTCACTTTTTATCTTCTAGTAGTTTATATAATTTTTCTATTTTTTCATCATAGGTAAAATGTTTGTCATAGTTTTCTAAATAATTCATAGCAGTGGTAATAAAACCATTGACAATGAGTTTCTCCACAAAATTACAAAATTCATCTTTAGTGTAAATGGCTACTTTAGTACTAAACATAATATCTTCAAATGCAATTTTAAATGATCCACGTGAGTCAATAAGTTTTAAAAAGTCTTCATAATCGATTGCATTGAAATTTTCACTTGCAATGGTTTGAATATCTTTGACTAATTCAGCTATTTTTTCATTGTCTCCATCATAGGCATCAATCATATTGATAGTATATTTAATCGCATTTGATGGGTCTTCGGCTTTTGCTACACTATAATAGTCAAAAAGTCCTTGTGCTTTTTCTTCGCTTTCTTGTGCAATATCACAAATCACTGCATATAACCCAAGTTCTTCATTACTTGGATCCATTTGAATCAGTTGTGAATATAAAAATAAAGCCTTGTCGCATTCTCTTGCGACAAAATAAGCATTGGCTTCAGATAATAGTTGATTGATATTTACCATAAAACCTCCGTTTTATACTAATTGATCTAATTTATCTTCCATTCCTTGAGGAACATTGATTATTAATAGTTCTGGATGAATTGCTGCACGAAGCTCTTTTTCAACAATAAATTTCAATGTACTTCCACTTGCAGCACATCCAACACATGCTCCTTGAAGTTGTACAAATATTTTACCATCAATTATATTAATCAGTTGAATCGCACCACCATCACGCGCTAGCATTGGGGCAATTTTGTTTTCAATGATGTTTTTAACAGGATCTTGAAGATCTTCATCTGTAAATGGCATACTCATATTGTTTATTTTTCCTTTCGTTTGTTATTCTTTGATTTTAAAATCATTACCACAAAAATAGCAGTTAAACCTAAAATCACACCTATAGTTTGAAATATAAATGTTAAAGTTACAGGTTCTTTAAGCACCCGTAACCTTTTTACATCTATCACATAAGCAGTTTTCTTGCTCTGCTTTGAATTTCCAACATCTTGGACATTTTGCATCAGTTGCTTTATAGATTTCAAAAGTTGATCCATCAACTTCAAAAGAACCAATTGCATTTTCTCTTTGTTCATTTGAGATATTTGAAACTAAGAACCAATCTTCGGCAATCGTAGCATCAAGATCAAGGATCGTTTGACTATCAGTATAGATTACTAGTTCTAGTGTTGATTTGATCACTTTTTCTTTATTGAGTTTATCTTTAATCTCTGAGAATTTATCTTTTGCTTCTACTAAATGCTCTTCATTGATAGTTGAATCAACCGCAGGAATTGCAACCTTTTCAAAATCAAAGATATCTTTTGCACCATTTTTAATAAATTCTGGAGCATATTCAACTAATTCATCCATGGTGTATGTAAGGATTGGGGCTAAAGTTCCAATCAATGTTCTTGCGATCATTGCCATAGCTGTTTGACTTGCACGTCTCTCAATTGAATCTTTTGCATCACAGTAAAGTTTATCTTTACAAATATCAAGGTAGATATTTGATAGATCAGCAACTAGGAAGTTATTTAGTCTATTTAACCCTCTACTAAAATCATATTGAGCGAAACTTGAATCAATCTCATCAAATACTTTTTTTGCTTTAGCTATGATCCATTTGTCCATCACACCTAATTCATCAACAGAAACTAATTCTTCAAGATCATCAATATTTGCTAAAAGAAATCGTGCAGTATTTCTGATCTTTCTATACTGTTCTGCCATTTGTTTTAAGATTTCATCAGAGATTTTCAAGTCACTTTGATAATCACTCATTGCTACCCATAGTCTTAGGATTTCAGATCCAAATTGTTTTAAAACTTTATCTGGAGCAACGACATTTCCCTTAGATTTACTCATCTTCTCACCCTTGGCATCCACTGTGAATCCATGAGTTAAGATCGATTTATACGGAGCAATTTCATTTGAAGCAAGCGTTGTGAGTAATGAAGATTGGAACCAACCTCTATGTTGGTCACTTCCTTCAAGATACATATCTGCTGGGAAACTTCCCGCATCATAATTTCTACTTCTTAATACTGCATTTTGAGTTGAACCAGAATCAAACCACACATCTAAAATATCCATAGTTTTTTCTAAATCTTCAGGATTATAACCACTTCCAGGATAGAGTAATTCTTCGATACTCATATCATACCATGCATCACAACCTTTCATTTCAAAGATCATCGCTACATAATTCAATACTTTTTCATCAAAAATGATCTCATCAGTTTTTTTATTTCTAAAAAACGCAATTGGTACACCCCAATCCCGTTGACGAGAGATACACCAGTCTGGTCTATTTTCGATCATACTTTTGAGTCTATTTTTCCCATGTTCTGGATAAAAAGTGATTTCTTCAATTGCATCAAGTGCATTTTGTCTTAAAGTATTCCCTTTTTTACCATATGTCTCATCCATAGCAATAAACCATTGTTTTGTTGCTCTAAAGATAATTGGTTTGTGTGTTCGCCAACAATGTGGGTATGAGTGTTTAATATCAACTCTTTGTAATAACGCATCCCCCAATAGTTCAAGGATTCTATCATTTGCTTTAAATACATTTACTCCAACAAATTCTTCAGGGTTTGGGAGTAGATTTTCTCTCACGATTGTATGATCATATCTACCGTATTCATCAACAGGCATAAGTACCTCAAGGTCATAGATCAATCCTACTTTGTAGTCATCCTCTCCATGCCCTGGTGCTGTGTGTACTGCACCTGAACCAGAATCCATCATTACATGCTCACCAAAGATGATCTTAGAATCTCTACCATTTAATGGGTTTGTTGCATATGTATTTTCTAAAGCTAATACATCAATATCTTTTGCAATATCACCATTAACTACACCAGACTCTTTAAGTGAAGCATAGAGTTTTTTAGCAACAATATATCCATCAGTTGTTTGAATATATTTTTCTTCTTTGTTTAAGGCAATTCCAGTATTTGCTGGGAGTGTCCAAGGAGTTGTAGTCCAAATCACTAAAGATGCGTCTTGATCTTTAAGTTTGAATGCTACGAAGATAGATGGACTTACTTTGTCTTCATATTCAACTTCAGCTTCAGCCAATGCAGTTTGTGCTGCCCATGACCAATATACTGGTTTACTTCGTTGAACTAAAAGTCCTTGATTTGCAATAGTACAAAGCTCTCTATAGATATTTGCTTCAAATTTGAAATCCATAGTTAGATAAGGTTTGTCCCAATCCCCTAGAATTCCAAGTTGTTTAAATTCATCTCTTTGAATATCAATGAATTTAGTCGCATGATCTCGACAAAGTTGTCTTAGTTTCCCTTTTGGAAGCTCTTTTTTCTTTTCACCACCAATTTTCTCTTCAACTTTTTGTTCAATTGGTAATCCATGACAATCCCATCCTGGAACATATCGAACAGATTTACCATCAAAATAGTGGTATTTAACAATCATATCTTTTAATGTTTTATTTAATGCATGTCCAATATGCGTATGTCCATTCGCATATGGTGGACCATCATGAAGAGTAAAACTCTCAGTTGTATTGGCTCTGTTTTGTTTCATTCGTTCATATACGTGTGTATCATCCCAATGTTTGTATTTTGTAGGTTCATTGTTTGGAAGATTTCCACGCATAGGAAATTGTGTATTTGGAAGTAATAATGTATCTTTATAATCTACCATAAATAGTGTCATCCTGTAGTTGTAGTTTTAATTAAAAATAGGATAGATTATATCCAAGATAAAATTAGCAAAAGGTTAAGCTATGTATGATGATATTTTTGATGAAAAAAAGATGATAAAAATGCAAGAGATGTTGAAAGTGTTAGGGCAAACAATTACAACTGCTGAAAGTTGTACTGGTGGATTAATTGCATCAATGATTACTGAAATCTCAGGTTCGTCTTCTATTTTTAAAGGGGCAGTTGTAACATATTGTAATGAGATCAAAGAACAAGAACTCAATGTACAAAAACAAACCATGATTGATCATGGTGCAGTTAGTCCTGAAGTAGTATCTCAAATGCTTGATGGGGCAATCAAAAAATTTGATGCAAATTATGCAGTTGCAGTCAGTGGCGTAGCAGGACCAACAGGTGGAACTAAAGATAAACCAGTAGGAATGGTTGTAATTGGAGCAGCTACAAATGAAGGTCTTAAGGATGTTGAGATTTACCAATTTGATGGGAATCGTAAGGATATTCAGGTACAAGCAGCAAAAACTGCATTGAAAAAAGTTTTTAAATTTATTAAAAAATCTCTTGACAAATAAAGGAAAAATCTGTATAATTCCAGTCCATTTTATGAATGACCTGTTAGCTCAGCCGGTAGAGCATCTCCCTTTTAAGGAGGTGGCCGTTGGTTCGAATCCAACACGGGTCACCATTTTATGATTTAATTTTTGGTCGCTTAGCTCAGTTGGTAGAGCGCTACCCTTACAAGG
This sequence comes from Arcobacteraceae bacterium, assembly GCA_050304095.1. GTDB lineage: Bacteria > Campylobacterota > Campylobacteria > Campylobacterales > Arcobacteraceae > JAYEFX01. The sequence goes on from JBNLDA010000005.1 coordinate 25,302, forward strand.
TAGATGTCATAGGTTCAAGTCCTATAGCGACCACCATTTTTGGCCCCATCGTCTAGCGGTTAGGATCCATGGTTTTCATCCATGTTACCGGAGTTCGAGTCTCCGTGGGGTCACCATTTTTTATTTAAGATTGTGTGCGGCCGTAGTTTAGTTGGTTAGAATGCCTGCCTGTCACGCAGGAGGTCGCGAGTTCGAGTCTCGTCGGCCGCGCCAGTTTTTTATAAAGCCTTTCAATCAAACTTTTCACACTTTAAGCCATATAGAAATACAATTTTATTATAATACAAACTTTATTTTATGACCCTGTCGTCTAGCGGCTAAGGACGTCTGGATTTCCTCCAGAAGACGCAAGTTCAACTCTTGCTGGGGTCGCCAAATACATATATTATACAAATTGGCACTATATAGTTGCCAAGGATTCAATTCCAGCTTAAATTTAGCTATACTTACAGATATAAAAACAATCGGAGCAATATGAATTTCAATCAACTTGAACAAGAACAAAAAGAACAATTACATAAAGAAGTATCACAATATGCACAAAGTATAGGTGGAATGAACTTTTTTTTACAAATGATAGAGGATATTAAACAAATTAGCCCTCATCCTCTTTTGAATGCTACAGCATCATGCCATTTTTCGAAAGGAACAATCAGTTGGGGAAAAACTATCTATAAAGATACACTCACAGCACTTATAAATGCTATAAAATATGAAGAAAGAACAGGAGATTTATTAGAGGGAATTTCTCCAAAAGAATATAAAACTACTATGAATATGATGAAAGCACTAAGCCCTGTTACAATGGTTATAAAACCTAAAAACAATGAAGAATTTGAAGGTTTTTCATTCCCTATATTAGATACAACTCAACCAAAAAAGACAAGAGTATCATTGATGTTCAAGATCATTTTCTTTTACAATGTAGATTTTGCCAAAAAAGTTTTGAGCTACAATATAAAAGCAAATACTAATGAATCCTAAAAAACGATTTGATGTAAAGCAAGGTTTAAAAGTAAAGATTGTTCTCAAACAAGATCAAAGAAGTGGGAAATTAACGGATGGTATTGTTAAAGATATTTTAACAAATTCTCCTACCCATCCTCATGGGATTAAAGTAAGACTTACTTCTGGTCAAGTTGGAAGGGTGCAAGAGATTTGTCAATAACGATCTATATAGATGGTGATGCCCTTCCAAACATACTCAAACCTATATTGTTACGTACCATCGAAAGATTACAACTGCAAACATTTGTTGTTTCAAATAAACGTATTAGTATAGGTGAATCACAATATATTACCTATATCATTGTTGAAGCTGGGGCAGACGAAGCTGATAACAAAATTGTAGAAATGTTTAGAACAAGATGATCTTGTGATAACTGCAGATATACCTTTAGCTGATAGGGTAGTGACAAAAAAAGCTCATGCAATTGATCACAGAGGTGAATTATTTGATATAGACAATATCAAACATTATCTTGCTATGAGAAATTTGATGGAAGAGATCAGAAGTAGTGGAGAGATCACTAAAGGACCTTTAGCATTTACTCAAAAAGATGCTCAGAAATTTGCCAATCAACTCAATAAATTTTTTCAAAACAAAACTAACTACAATTAAGTTTAAAAGCTATATTTTAAACTCAACCAAGATGTAGTTTTAATAAGTTTTGTTCCAAATTCTGAGGTATCATTACCAAAGTTTTTTGATAGTGATAGATCGATATCTAAATTTTCAATTCCAGAATATACAAATCCAATTTTATTCTGATGTGAATGATCACTAAGGTTCAGGGTGTTTTTATAGTAGATATTTAAATAAAGTATATCAAATGGTTCTTTTTGAGTAAAAGAGTTAATAAAGTATTTTTTATCCCAAAATGGTTCATTTCTATTGGTAATTTCATTTTGAAATAAATACTCACTTAATATCGTAAGATCATTTTCAGTAAGGTATTTTAGTCCTAGTAAATATGAGAAATAGCCATTATCATATTTAGCATATTCACCATGTATCTCAAAATTCGTTTCTAGGTTAGTTGAGAAGTCTAGCCCAAACTTATTGGTATCTTCATCACTATACGAATATAAAAAATCTATATCTATATCTTTATACAACATATATGTTTTAAAGACTAAAATATTTGAATTGTCATTGTAAAGATTGCTGTTATGATCATTAGTTGTTCGTAAATAGACTAGATCAAATGCGATATTTTGTAGCTCATTATTCAAAACTTTATTATATTTGTAGTTAACTTGAGTGAAACCCTCACGACTTGCTTCAGGATCATTAGGGTCTTTTTTCATATCAATAAATCCAACAGGATTAAAATAATATCCTTTTCCCCATTTGGCAGATTTTTTACCAATATTAAGTTGTTGGTTACTATCGATTTTATAGTTCACATAGCCTTGATTAAGTGTATAGGTATCATCTTTGATATGATCTATATTTTCATAATTAGCCATCATGTCAATATTAAATGTATATTGATCTATAAAGTATTTATAGCTTAAGAACAGTTCACCTAGATATGTATCTTGTGAATGTTTATCTTTACTAGGAAAAGAAGGAGAAGCTTCATTTAAAATTTGATATTTATAATCTCCTTTGAGATAGCCACTAAATTCATATGATTTGGTTTGGATACTTTCTAAATCATCCATACTAAATTCATAATCATTGGCAAAGCAGATTGTTGAAACAAGAAGGAGCCCATAAAAGGCCCCTTTGAAATTCTTATACATATTTATCTTCTTAGATTTTCAACTTTAGAGAGATTTTCTAAGGTAAATGCTTCTTCAGAGAATTCTTTTGCATTGATCTTTGCATAGATCATTACTGATTTATAATCTTTGTATAAAGGACTTACTGTTTCTAGTACGGCTGGTCTCACAATACCACCTCCAAAATCTTTTATATCTTTGTAATACAAAGTTTTAATAAGCATATCTGTTGAACTGTAGCATTCAATTTCAATTGGAGTGGTTGTTTTTTTATCTACTTTCATAAGTAATTTATCATAAGCGACAGTATCACTTTTTGCTTTTGTTTCAACTACTATGATATCACCTTCATCTTTTTGAGATACGATATCGTATTCAACACCAAAATCAAGTCGCATGATATCTGAATTGTTAAAAACTCCTCCAACTACACTTTGCATAGAAGTAATTCTAATAGCTCTACCAACATCAGGAAGATAAAGCCACATATTATCTCCCACTCGAAGAGTTGTTCTCCCTTTTTCAGATTCAGGCATTAAAAATGCTGATACCATCTTATCATTACCTAATCTTGCTTGATAGAGTACAAACTCTTTTTTTGAACCATCTGGTTCAATATTAATTAGCTTTTTATAGGTTTCACTACTTCCTGGAGACATTTTTTTATCAATTTGTTCTAATAAGTTTTCTGCAAATAAAGACCCACTCAAAAGTAATCCCAATAAAATGCTTTTTGTAAGTTTATTTTTCATTTTTATTCCTAATTTTAATTTGATCGTAATGCTTCAACCGGATCGAGTCTTGAAGCTTTTATTGCTGGGCTGATTGATGCAATCAATGATATACCAATAACAATTAAACCAACTATAATGATATCTTTTAATGCTAATACTGGTTCTAAGATCAAGTTGTCTTCTCTACCAAAACTATAACTTATTTGCATAAAATTTAATATCTCTACAATACTAAAAGATATAACTCCACCTAAAACAGCTCCTAAAATACCCAATAAAAGACCTTCAGTTAAAAAAAGTTTTACGATTGTTTTTGGAGGAGTTCCCATAGCTGCAATGGTTCCAATCTCTTTGATTCTTTCATATACACTCATAATCATTACATTAAGAATTGAGATCAATACAATAGAAATAAGGATAATTTGTATAGCCATATTCATGATATCTAGCATTTTAACAATAGTAAAAAATGGACTTAGGTCTTGCCAAGTATGTAGTTCAAATGCTGGTTTACCTTGTTGATTGAGTTTTTGTAAAATTGGTTGTAACTCCTTAACGGCCTCTTGTAGCATATTGTTATCTTTGAGCCTAATAACAATCTCACTCACTTCAACACCATCAATTCTTAATACTTTTTTTGCATCATCTAAATGGATATACCCATCTCGTCCACCTGGTCCACTTATTCGTTCAACTAATCCTGCAACTTTAAGATTTATACCATTAACGCTACCTTTTTTATTGTTTGCTACCAATACAATTGGATCTCCTGTTTTTACATCCATCCCTTTTGCAATAAGATCTGGAACAATGATACCACCTTGTTTGAGTTCAGAAAACTCTACTAATCTATCTTTTAATGCAGGTAGAGTTGTAAATTCCATTGTAGGATCAATTGCATTGAGTCGAATGTTTGTTGTACTTACAAAATTTGAGAATGTTCCACCAAATTTTATTCTATAGGAATAGCTTTCAATATATTTACTTTCATTGATATATTTTTCTATAAATTCAAGTGATTTTTCATTTAAGTTTTTATCAAGTGGAAGATTTTCTACTGAAGCTACGAAACCTTTTTTATGTATTTGGATATGTCCCATAGATGAATCCGTGATTTGCCCGATCATATAAGATTTGAAACTTCCAGATAATGCAGTATAGACTAAAACAAATATGACACCCAGAGTAATAAGACTTGCAGTTAAAAGAGTTCTTCTATGATTTCTTTTTAGATTTCTGTATGATATTTTTAATATATTATTCATGATTTACTCTTTCATCATTAACGATATTTCCATCAACTAATGTGATAAGTCTATCAACATTAGCAACAATTTTTTCATCATGTGTTGCAAAGATAAAAGTGGTATTGTGTTCTTTTTGTATGTTTTTCATTAGATCAATAATCATATGAGCTGTTTTACTATCTAAGTTTGCAGTAGGTTCATCTGCAAATACGATTTTAGGATTGGTCACTAACGCTCTAGCAATTGCAACACGTTGCATTTGACCACCAGAAATCTTATCTGGTGTTTTATCTTTTTGCTCAAACATTCCAACTTCTTTAAGAAGTTTTTCTACTCTTTGTTTTCTTTCTACTTCATCAAGATTTTGGATCATGATCAGTGGATATTCTATGTTTTCATACACAGTCAATACTGGAATAAGATTAAAACTTTGGAAAATAAATCCAATATGTTCCCCTCTAAAATTAGCGAGTTTGGTTTTGTCCAATTTTGTAATGTCTTGATCGTTGACATTTATAGTTCCACTGCTAGGTGTATCCAAACATCCAAGCATATTTAAAACAGTAGATTTTCCACTACCACTAGGTCCAATAAGTGATACAAATTCACCTTTTCCTATTGAAACACTAAGGTCGTTGATTACTGTTAGATCAAGTTCACCAACTTTGTAGACCTTTTTCAAATTTTTTGCTTCAATCATGAAGACTCCTAAAATAATTTTATAGCAATTATATATAAAGATTATTAATATAGTCTTAATAAAATAATGTTGAATAAAAAGTCTTTAGAGCCCTATAGAATATGTATTTATTGTGTCGTAAAAAGATTAAAAAATTAAATAATTTTTTAATTATGTTCTTTTTTAATTAATCGTAGTGCTCTTAGTTGTGATTCAACAATGTGATCTTCATCAATGATCTTAGTGATACCTAGTTTGATCAACTTTGCTTTTCTCTCACCATCGGCAACGATATACACATCCGAACCTTGATCTTTCATTTTTTCAATTGATTCACTTAAAGCATACACCGCAGATAGGTCCATAAATGAGACTAAACTACAATCAAGTACAACATTTTTGACATCATAGATTTGATCAACTTTATCAAGAATAAATGAAGTTGATCCAAAGAAAAATGGCCCTTTGATATTGACGATTCTTACTTCTCCATCTTTAAATATCCTATCATCTTTGTTTTCATCAACCTCTTGTTCTTCCATAATATCAACGGCACTTTCTTGAATAAGTCTATAGATAATAAGAAATGAAGACAATACAATACCAACTCCAACGGCAACAATAAGATCAACAAAAACCGTTAAGCCAAATACGATCAACATCACATAGATATCATATTTTGGAATAATTTTGAGTTGTTTTAATATCTTATAGTCAAATATATCAAATCCAACTTTGATCAAAATTCCTGCAAGAACGGGCATTGGAATAGCTGTAGCTAATGGAGCCAAAACCAATAAAATAAGTAGTAAGAAAATAGAGTGATACATCCCTGAACTTTTAGACGTTCCACCACTTTTGATGTTCATAACTGTTCGCATAGTGGCACCTGCTCCTGGTAATCCACCAAATACAGAAGCTACCATATTTCCTATTCCTTGACCAATAAGCTCTTTATTTGAATCATGTTTATCTTTGGTTAAAGAATCTGCAACTAAAGAGGTTAAAAGGGAATCAATTGTTCCTAAAATAGCTAATGTTAATGCAGAAATGAGCATAAAACTCAAAGAAGAAAATTCAAATCCAAATTCTACAATGCTTGGAAGACCTGAAGGGATATCATTAACATACATTACATCGAAACCAAATAGATTGGCAAAAACAGATACCGCTACCAATGCAATCAATGCCGCAGGAAATTTAGAAGTGATCTTTTTAGGAGTTAAAAATAAAATTGCTAGTGTGAGTACTGCTAAGATGATCGCTTGGATATTAAAGTTTTGTAAACTATTTGGGATGTTCATAATCGCTTCAATGACTGAAGAATTTGCATTTAAGCCAAAAGCAACATTGATTTGTAAGAGGATAATGATCATTCCAATACCGTTCATAAATCCTGAAATAACTGGATAAGGGATATATCGTACAAATTTTCCAACTTTGATCATTCCAAGTAAAACTTGAAAAAGTCCTGCTAATAAAAAAGTAGTGAATACTAGTGGAAGATTGGCTCCAAATGAGGCAACGATTGACGCTGAAATTACAGTCATAGGTCCAGTAGGTCCAGAGATTTGTGTTTTTGTACCACCAAATAGGGCAGCAAAAAAACCTAGAAATATGGCACCATAAATACCAGAACTAGCACCAAGTCCACTAGAAATACCAAAGGCAATAGCCAATGGTAACGCTACAATTGCAGCGGTTAAACCACTTAAAATATTGTTCATAAACTACTCGTAATAGGAAATTTTAGAATATCAATTTGTTTTTTTAGGATAATCAAAAGCTATGAAAAGGGCGTTTGAATTGTCAATTTCATTCCAATGTGTTATATCAAATTGAAGTTGTATTATACCACAAGTTGGAATATTTTCATAGTGGTCAATATAATAGGA
>JBNLDA010000006.1:0-26374 GCA_050304095.1 Arcobacteraceae bacterium
AAGTTGGATCATTATATTTCACTCCATCAATTAACACAAGAGTATCGCTTGATTTGAAACCTCTCAAGAAAAATGAACTAGGCTGTCCTAATCCACCTGATTGTGTTCCAATAATCCCTTTGTATGCTAATGCGTCAAGAACTGTGGTAATTTTTCTCTCTTCAAGTTCTTCTCCAGTGATCACTTCAACATTACTTGTAACATCTTTAATTGATTGATTTGATTTTGTAGCACTATAAACTTCTATTTCCCCTAGATCAAGCGTATTAGCTACTAATAAATTACTACACACAAGTGTAGATACTATGATTTTTTTCATGTTTTAATTTCCTAAATTTTTTTTGTGTTTTGTTGTGAGTTGAAATTAAAACGTAAGAGGAGGTGCGCGAGTAGGTTCTTCGTATTCAAAGGCAGTTTCATGGTATACAAAATTACTATCAATAGTACATAGTTTGTACAATGTAGAATACATTGCAATAATTGACAGTTTAAAATATCGTTTGGTATACCCACGTAAATGCTTCATGCGCGAATTGTAACCAATCTATGCTTAAGAGGTTTATTTTTGTTTTTCAGTCACTAATGCTAAATTATTGAGATTATATTTTTGTAAAATATCAAGTACTTTGACTACTCTATTATAGGGTACATCTTGATCGATTCGAACGATAATATCTTGATCTTTCTTTTTGACGCTTGAAAGCTGTTTGTCAAATTCTTCAAATGAAATCTCTTTTCCCATATACGCTAATTTGTCAAGTGAAAGTTCAATACTTAATTGCTTCATCTCTACTTCCACTTCAGTAGCATTTGATTCTGGCAAATTCAAGGCAAGGGCAAGTTCCTCTTTTTTGAACACTGAACTCACTATAAAAAAGATCAAAAGGATAAACACCACATCGATTAATGGTGTGATATCAGGAGTGAGAGATTCTCTTCTTTTCATAGTTTATTTAATACTTCTTGTTCGATTTCAATTTCGATCTTATCAAGTTTTCCAATGAAATAATTGTATCCTATAAGATGTGGGATAGCTACAATAAGTCCAGCAATTGTGGTGATCAAAGCGACTGAAATCCCACTAGCAAATACGCTAGCTTCACCTAAACCTTTTGCGGCAATAGAATCAAACGCATCCAATACTCCAATTACTGTTCCAAGTAATCCTAATAGAGGAGAGATAATAGCAATGATCTTCACAATATTCAATCCACTTTCAAGTGATTGGATATGTGAGTCAATAGTATTATGTAAGATTTTGAGTTGAAAAGTTGGGCTAATTGGTTTTAGATTTTTCAATGCTTCTTGGACTACATAGGCTTTTTTGTATTTGATGAAACTTAGTTGATACACTTTAAAAAGCATAATACTCCAACCAATGATATTTAAAAATATAAGTATGTATACAATCACCCCACCACGATCTATATATTGCATTAAATCTATCAAATCAAATCCTTTTTAAAAAAAAGATTATATAATAAACCCCATAAATTAAAGGATAACAAATATGTTAGCACTCATACCAATGGATGAAAAAGACCAAGAAGAAGGAAGCCTAGTCAAACTAGAGGAAGTTCAAACTTGGGCACTTATTGATATAGAAGAGGGACGACTGCAAAGCTGCCAATTTTATGATAATCGTGAAGATATTGAGGAATGGATCGATTGTGTGATCGTTCAAAATTCAAAAGAATATGTATGGCCATTTATTGAAGAAAATATTGCCGTATTGATAGCACCTCATCAAAGAAGTATAGAAGATATCGTAGAAGCCTTTTTATTTAAAGAACTTCATGATATGAATGTATGATTTACTAATTTAAAACCTAGTTTTCATGGTAGTGCTGTAGTTAGCATTACTATTATTCTCTACTTTTACAATATGTGAAAAAACTTTCATATTTTTTAAGCTATTACTATCTACTGTTTGATCTATCTGATTTAATATCCAAGTATCATTTTTACGTATAAAACTCCATATCTCAGTAAACTCATCAAGTGACGTATGATCACCGGCTATGATTTTATCATTTATTTCATCATACATATAATCTATCATTGAACCATTTATTACCACTTGTAATTTATCATTTTCATCTATTTCATCATCATAGATTCCAATAATTTGCATACTGCGTAAATTGATTCTATCAAGTTGATTGATAAGTTTTTTTTCAATAAGTTCATCAGTTTGTCTTTTGTGTTTATCATACAATCTTTGACTCATATAATCTTTAGCAATATCTTGATCTCTTTTTGTCCAAGCTTCTTGTACTTTAAAATATACATCTTCTATTCTAGCTCTTATCTCATCACGATTCCAGATTCTATCTGTATCATCAATTTTATCCATAAGCAAGATAGCTTCTTCATTTTTTCTTTCTATTATTTTACCTATAGCTACACCAGCACTACCACTAGTAAAGATACCAAAAATAGTGGCAAGAATTAATACCCAAGGTGGTAAATCTCCTCCCGATCCTGATGATCCAATAGACCTAGAACTAGATGAACTAAAAGAACTATAACTTCCGCCACCCCCAGCTCTTGCATCACTATAAGTCACTATTGTAAAAAGTATAAATATCATTATAATAAATGTTGATACAAATTTTTTCATTTCTCTTCTTCTCTTGATTATAATATCTCTAATAAGGTTTATGATTCATATTATATTGATCTTGTTTGATTTGTTCATAGCTAATTGGCTCTTGATTGACTTTTTTATCTGTAAAGTATCTAGTAGTAAAAAATATTATTAGAACGATGAGTATAATCAAGCTCTTATTCAAGGTCAAGGTCTCCATCAAACTTGACTGGAAACTCTTTTGAGTTTAGTTGTAGTTCATAGCCTTTTTTTATAATATCATTTGGGATTTCCCATTCATCTTGTAAAAGTCTTAATACTGAAGATTTTGTATATTTTGTATTGATAACGGCTATTGCGTAAGCAGAAGCTTTTATATCGTCTTGTAAGCCTTCATGATAAAATGTTGCAATATTTTGGTATGTCGTTAGATTTCCTTCTTGGATTGCTTGTTTATAATATTTTTCTGCTTCATTATATTGTTTGAGTTCATAATAGCAAGACCCAATATTATTTAAAGCCATAGTATCTTTTTTATTTTTTTCATAAGCTTGTTTATAAAAATCTATTGCTTTAGTAAATTCTTTTTTTAATTCTAACACTTTTCCTAGCCTAAACAATGCTTCATCACTTCCAAGTTTAATAGCATCTTGGCACCATTGAATAGCTTCATTGTATTGTTTTAATTGTTGCAAGGCATAACAAGCATAGTTTGAATTTTCTGGAAGAGGTTTCATAGAATTTGAGTATTTATACCATTCTAAGGCTTTATTATAGTCATTGAGTTGTTCTGAGTAGGCATAACCAATTTTGGTGGCTGCTATTGGGTCTTTATCTGCTTTATGCCATAAACCTATAACACCCATTTCTCTTGTCTGACCACTATCTGGCTTAGGTAAACTACTTGCTTTAACTTCTTCTTTTTTTCTTCACCACATCCTGTAAAAAATAAACTTAAACTAAGTAGTAAAAAAGTTTTAAAAATTATCTGTTGGCATTTCATCATTGTCCTTTAAAAGTTGTTCTAATTTTTCAGAATCTTGCGGGGTAAAACTCGCTTGTGTGTAGTTAAGTGTATCAAGATACACTATCTCTTTATAGTCATATATGAACGTATACTTTAATTCTACACTATCACTTATAACAATCAAAGAAGCTTCTTTATGGTTTAACATTTCAAGCTCTTCTAAATAGGTATAATCTTGATAGAAAAGATCGAAAATATAATAGTCATTTTCCAATTTAAATAGATGTTCATCTGCTTTTCCGAATAGTTTATATTGCCCATCCATTTCAAATATAAACTTCGTCTCTTTGTCTTCATACAGATTTTTTGGTATCTTCACATACGTACTTTCCCATAACTGCTCTTTCGTACCAAACTTATTATAAAGTGTTTTGACTTTTCTTCTACTATCTATATGCTCTATTTTATATCCATATATTGCAGAATTTAAAAAGCTTAATTCATTTCGTAAAGCAGTATCGAAAAATATCTCATTGGTTTTATAGTTTTTTCCTATAAAGTCAATAAGAGGTTTTGGAGTATTGTATCCATCATGGCTGATTGCTTTGAGTTTAGCATTTTTATTCGTAGTTTCATAAAGGTATGGTGCTTGGTATTTTTTGGCTTGTTGTTTATCAGTAATTGCTCTCCAGATTGAAAAATCAATTGTTTTATACAGCAATGATTTTTTCAAATAGATATCCAAATCTGTATCAGTAACATAATACACCACAATAGCAAGTATTATACTCACAATCACCCCAAGCACTACAAATGGTAAAGCTGGAGTTGCAATAGCCAATGCAAGACTCACTCCACCAAGCAACACCGATGCAGCCATAGCATCATAATCTTCTCTTCTATATAATCGCACACTATCATATAAAGTTGTGACTAACACTGTAGCTATAGATACTTTTTTAAGTAATGATTCACTAAAAACAGTTAACATTTTAAGATTATGTTTACTTACATTTTTTTTCATATTTTTATCATCAAGTAGTTGTTTGAGTATCCCTACTGAAGAGTTGTTTTTTGTTTGCATGGCTGCAACTAATGTTACTTCAACTGTGAGCATATCTTTTACAAATCCCATATGTGATTTGATATTTTTTTGATCACTTTCTTGAAAGAACAAATAATCCACAGCATTGCCAAAGGCTACGAGTGCAGAAAATACTTTTAATCGATTATGAACTCTGTTTAAAGTTGTATTGGAAATAGGTCTATCTTGACTTGTTTCTGCTTTGATTTCTTCCAAATATTTTTCAATAATATCATTAAGCTTACCACTCACCCCTTCAATAGTTTGCATTGTTTCAAAGATTTGCCTTTGGGTAGATTTTATATCTTGATGGATTGCACCACTATTATCATATTTATCTGATTTCTCTTCATTAGCTAATTGTACTTTATCCTTGGTGGTGGTTTTATACTTTTGTATAAAAAGCATAGCTTTTGGGGATTTGGTTTTAGCAAACAAGATATCTTTATACATAAGTTTAATCAACATATTTCCATAGCTATTAGCTATTTCATATTTGGTATTCAGTAAATCTTTGAGGCTATCATCTAACTTTATTCTTTTATCAGTCGTATCAATTAAAAAATCATATAGATGATTTAGTTCAGGAGCAAACAATGTTGTCTTATCACTCTCTTCATCCAAATAGGTTCTAGGAGTACAAAGCATATACAATATATTCATGGCACTAACTACATAGTTAAAGCTATTGGTTTGAGTTAATGACTTATAAATTTTAAGTACTTTAATAAGCTCTGGGTCTTTGAGTTTGGTTTCAATTTGTTTGATAAAAGCTTTAGGCTTTGGTAGTACATTATCATTTTTATAGTATTTCAATGATTTATCATAGTACATCAATTTTGTTTTAAAAGAGAAGCTATTTCCATCTTGATTAAAAGATTGTATCTTTTTTTCATGATCTAGGTTTTCATATTCGTATAAATAGGGGTCTTTATAACTTTTATGCATAGCTATTGCTTTAAAGTATGTTTGATCACTTTTTTTAATACCCTCTGTTACATCTTTTATACTTTGTTCAGAGATATTTGGTAAAGATGGAGTTGATCGAAGTTGTATGAGAAATTTATCTCGTAAGCTTTCAATCTTACTAAAACAGTTCATAGAAGACAATTGCTTTTCAAATATCTCTTCTTCACTAAAAAATAGTGTAAATACTAAATGCCCAAGAAGAAGTTTTGGATTATCTTTTACTCCTGTAAAATCATCATTGGTGCTATTAAATTCTAACAGATTCCATCCACTAATTTGCGATCTATTCCTTCCGCTTGGCAAGGTTGTCCAAAAGCCATATTTACCATATCCTGTTTTAAATTTACTATTTGATATATACGCACTTTTTAGTGCAAGGGCACGATCTTTTTTCTTTTGATCAGTATCATCCATATCATCATCAAAAAAATCACCCTTGATTTGTCTAAGCTGTTGGATATAAGATTGCCCTATTTTATCCTTGTCTTCTTCTAAGTTTTTTGATAAGTCTTTATCCTTGGCTATAAAAGCATCAACCAATTCTGGCTCATTTAAAAGAAATCCAAGCATTTGCTCATAGAGGTTTTTTAGTTTATATACCTCTTCATCATAAGTTTTTTTTTCATCACTACTTATATAAAAGTGATCTAATAGATTACAAATAGTATAAGGGTATTGGTTTTGTTTTTTAATATCTTCTATGATGTCGTGATTGGTACGCATGGCAGTTTTGTAGCTATCATGGTACTGCAAATACATATCTTCAATCTCACCTATTATATCTTCTATGATACACGTGATTTTTTTGGTTTTATTTGCAATCGTTGTGTGCTTTTTATTATCCAAATCTTCTTGAGTGAGTTCTCTCATATTTATATCATCTTGATCTTTGATATAAAATGTTTTTTTACCATCTGGTGCAGTTGGATCAAGGGTGAGTTTTTTTAGTTTTTTGATATTGGCATCATCCAGATCATCATACGCATATCCTAAACGGATATGACTATATGCTATATCAATTTTTCCATCTTCATAGATTGGAATATATTGTGTTATAGCATTTGATTGAGTATTTTGAAAAAAGATTTCTTTATGTAACTCACCATAAACTGTTCCTTCTGAAAATACTTGATATTCTATTGTTTTATTATTTTGCCTTACATACAAAAAAGCAAAGGTGTGTGCATGGATTGAATTATCTTCAAATTCATCATTTGAATCAGTTGAGTGGACTTCTAGTGCTTCTCTAAAAGCACGAGTAGGTCGAAGTGGTTTAAATATATCTTGACTTTTTCGTAAAAAATATAATTGAAACTTCTCTTTTTCTATAAGCTCTTTTGCTTTTTTTTGCTCTACTTCACTCCACTCTTCTGGAATAACTACTTGATTTTCTAGACTTGGAATGGCACTCATATGAGAAGTAAACTGCCCTGGGGTAATAAGGACAATTTTTCGACCTTTATTCGATACAAATCCATCTGTTCTGAGTAAATAGGTATTAGCCCCTTTATTTGCATGAACATTTATTTCAGTTCCAGCATACGATTTATTGGCTACAACTGTGCAGGGTCTTTTTTTAGGACATCCTTTAATAGGTGCACCTTGTAAATCTTCAAGATAAAGTGGCTTTTTACCATTGATCACCCGATTCCAAACGGTTGATTTTAATACTACAGTTCCACCACATACACACTGTATAACACCTTCTTCTATAACATTAAATTCATTTCCCATATTGTTGTCCAAAATTTATTTTGGTTATGGTATCAAAAAATAATTTATAAAATAATTAACTTGGTTTTTTATTTATTTCAAATCTTTGTGGTCGAATAGTTATATCTGTAATCACAGCATTGGTATTTAAAATCTCAACGACAGTGTTTGCTATCGTTTGTGGCAACAGATGTGTATTTTCTTTATTTGAAGGTTCAAATTTGAGTTCATCAAAAAAAGCGGTTTTGGTAATATCTGGATTGATACTTGTAACTCTCACTCCAGATTTTCTGACTTCTTCAAATAAACACAATCCAAAATCACGCAAACCAGATTTAGTTGCCGTATACAATGCAGAAAATTTTGAGTGTTTCGTGGCTTCTACTGAAGTGATATTTATAATATGTCCACCTGTTTTTTTCAAACTTCGTAAAAGTAGATTACTCAATATAATAGGGGCGGTTAAATTAACGTCAATAAGTTCTTTTATCTTAGTAATACTAATCTCTTCATGAGGGTCAAATATGCCAACACCTGCAGCATTTATAAGTAGATCGATTTCTTGATTTTTCAAAATCTGCTTAACTTCTTTTTCCAAAGAGTTTATATCATCCAATCGAGAATCTAGCTTTATAATAGTATATTGATCAGATATAGCCTCACAAATAGCTTTCCCAATTCCTGAACTATATCCAGTGACTATTGCATTTTTCATCGTTTAAATTTACGCTTCCATTTTTTTAAAATAGATTTTTTAGTTTTGATTCTAATATACATGAGAATCATTACGGCTAATAAAACTAAAACTGTCACAATAATTACTTTGAGATATTGACTGATCAATTCTTGATTTTGTCCTATGAAATACCCCAGTAATGCAAGAATCAATACCCAAATCCCAGCCCCCAATGAAGTATATAATGAAAATTTCCAAAGGTTCATTTTTGCCAGTCCCGCAGGTAGCGAGATATATTGACGCACTGCAGGGATCAATCGCCCACTAAAAGTTGAGATATGTCCATGCTTGGCAAAAAAGTCTTCCATCTTGACCAATGTTTCTTCTTTGATCAAAACATATTTTCCCCATCTTGCTAAAAAAGCTCTTCCATATTTAATAGCTAGAAAATAGTTAAAAACTGCCCCTGCTAAACTACCTGCAATTCCTGCAAATACTGCAATAAAAAAGTTCATCTCACCTTTAGCAGCAAGATAACCAGCAGGTACCATCACTACTTCAGAAGGAAATGGGAAAAATGAACTCTCTAAGAACATCATTATAAATATCCCAATATACCCAAGGTCTCCAACAGTTTGAACAACCCAATCAACTATCTCATGTAACACCGATTAATCTTCTTTGATTCTTTTTTCGATTTTTCGTCGTTCAGGACCTTTATAATCTGGATCAATCACTTTTTTTCTGATCTGAATATTATCTTTACCATCAAACTTTTTACCACCCGCATCTTCAACAATTTTTTGAGCAATATCACTTGCTTGTTGCGCTACAATATTTGTATCTTCAGCTATTTTGGCATTCTCTTGAACAGCCTTATCGATTTGATTCACTGCTTGATTGATCTCTTCAATTTTTTGTTGTTGTGTATAACTATCTTTAGCAACAGACTCAATAAGCTCCGTTGTTTTTGCAATATTTTGATTAAGATTTGCATATCCCTCAATCATATCTTTAGCTACTGTTTCACCCTCTTGTGTTTGTTGCGTTGCAGCTTCCACTAAAGCTTTGATCTCATTGGCTGCTTCTGCAGATCTACTAGCTAGATTTCGCACTTCTTGAGCAACAACAGCAAAACCTTTTCCTGCTTCTCCTGCCGTTGCAGCTTCAACTGCAGCATTGAGAGAAAGGATATTTGTTTGAAATGAAATTTGATCAATAATCGCAATCGCTTCGTTAATAGCATTTACCTTTTCATTGATCACATCCATTGCTTGAGCTGTTTTGGTTGCTAATTGTTCCCCTGCATTTGATGATCTAGTAACCTGCTCAGCATAATTTGCCATCTCTTTACTATTTTTAGATGTGTTTTGAATATTACTTGTTACTTCATTCAATGCTTCAGCTGTTTGATTCAATGATTTTGCTTGATCATTAGATGAAGTTGCCAATTTATTCACATTTGTTGAAAATACCTGAGAAGTTTGTTGTAATGCCAATCCATTTTTCAAATTTTGAGTACTCAATCTCGTAAGTGTTTCTCCAAGATAATCAACTTGTTCAAACAACACTTTTATATCACCCGTTGTATTTCCTTTTGAATTAATTCTTGCATCATAAGAATCATGTGAATAACTATCTAAAGTAGTCAAGACTCTTTGAATATTATAGTTCAATGAATTGATAAGTTTATTTACAATTGTAGTTAAATTATTGATTGCTGGATTGTTCGCTTGTGCATCTATTTGAACTTTGAGATTACCAGAAGATACCTCTTCACATATTCTTGAGCTTTGTGTAATCGCATCATTATCATTTTTTATTCCATGCATCGTTTTTTCAATATTTTCATTCAATGAAACAACCATTTCACCTATTTCATCTAAATATTCAACTTTAAATGGCTCAATATTTTCTTTTTCATGTGATAAAAAGGCAAAGAACTCTTCTAATTCTTCTTGTAATGTTTTCAATGGTGCTGTTGCTTTTTTTGAAACAAACCAAACTGCTAAAATAATAGCTATGATAAATAAAACAGAAATACTCACAATAAATGAAATAGTCTCTGAGATCATTTTATCTGATTCATCAAGTGAGAATGTCAGATCGATGACCCCTACTACATCTCCCTCTTGCTGATTTGCATGACACATCAAACATTCATTAGTAGCTATCATTGGTCTCAAAACTCTTAACTGATGAGAGTTATTTTGATTTACATCCAATACTTGTTCTGATTTTGTTTTAAAGGTATGTAAAATTGAAGGGTCAGTTGTAAATTTTGTTTCAGGTGAATACAATTCTATTGTTTCTTTACTTTTTGCAACAGTCAGTTTTGTAAGCCCTTTAATACCTGTTCTACTATCATCTTCAGCTTGTTTAATAATAGCTGGATCACCTGTATTCATAGCATTTCTAAGGGTTAGAAAGATTGAATCTGTTAACATATCAAGAGATTCTTGAGCATTATGTTTAGCCATAGAATTCATTTGAGAAGCGGTGATATAATTTGTAATCACGTTCCCCAATGCCAAAATGATCACAATCGGTATTATGATCTTTGTTGAGACTTTTAAAGTGTTAAGTTGCATTATTGACCTATTTTTTCGTATATTGATAGATTATAGCATTAACTATTTAAAGAACCAATAGATTATCAATAAAAATAGGTCAATAACTTACATAAAAATTACTCTGCTAGAGGGTAAACTCCATTTTCATCATGATTTTCCGTTCCTTTTATTGGAGGATTAAAGACACAGATAAGCCTCATATCTTCAGTTCCTCCATATAAATTATGGTCATCATGTTTGTCCAAAGCATACACAATCCCATCATAAATTTCATGAACTTCGCCAGTTGCAAGGTCTTCTATTTTTCCATCTCCAGATACACAATAAACAGCTTCTAAATGGTTTTGATAATGAATATGTGTTTTTGTACCAGCTTTTATGATTGTCTCATGAAAAGAAAATCCCATATTATCATCTTTGAGGATCATTCTTCTACTTGTCCATTGTCCCTCTTTTGCATGTATCTCTTTTTCACTTCCAATAATATCTTTTATATCTCTTACTAACATATTTTAAAAACTCTCCGTTAATTTTTCTTTTTTTTCTATAAACAACCTATCAATTGCTTTTTCAAATCTATTTAATCCCTCAATCAATTCATCTTCACTAATAATCAATGGTGGTAAAAATTTAACCACTTGTCCATCACTTCCACAAGTTTCAACGATTAATTGTTCCTCAAAAGCTTTTTCAGAGATTTCTCCAGCAATTGAATTATCACTTTTAATCTCAAATCCATAAGCTAATCCTCTTCCACGCACTTCTATATCGTATTGTTCATTGTATTTTTTGGCAATATTTTCTAATCTCTCTTTTAAAATCTTTTCTTTATAAAATACTGCATGTGACAGATCATCATTTTGCCAATAGTTTTCCATAGATACTTTTGAAGCTACAAAGGCAAGATTGTTCCCTCTAAATGTTCCAGTATGCTCACCTGGTTTCCATTGATCTAGTTCAGGTCTAAAAAGTAAAATTGCCATTGGTAGTCCACCACCAATCGATTTTGATAGTGTTACCATATCTGGATTAATTCCAGCGAATTCAAATGAAAAGAACTCACCGCTTCTTCCATTTCCTACTTGAATATCATCAATAATAAGCAGTATGTCATATTCTCTACAAATAGATTCTAATTCTTGTAGCCACTCTTTACTAGCTACATTAATTCCACCCTCACCTTGAATAGTTTCAACAATCACTGCAGCAGGAATATCAACTCCACTACTTCCATCACTCAAAAACTTTCTAAAATACTCTAAGGTGTTCCAATCTCCAAAATAACCATCAAATGGCATAAAAGTGGCATTACATCGACTAATATAACTTTCATCTCTATATTCATTGTTTCCAGTTACAGCCAATGATCCTTGAGAAAGTCCATGATAACCATTGGTAAATGCTACAACATTACTTCGTCCCTTAACAAGTCTTGCTAATTTTAATGCTGTTTCCACTGCATTGGTTCCTGTAGGTCCAGTAAATTGAATCTTATACTCAAGATTTCTTGGTTTTAAAATCAAATCTTGAAAAGTTTGAATAAACTCTTTTTTTGCAGATGTTGCCATATCAAGACCATGTACAATTCCGTCTTTTTGCAAGTATTCAATCAATGCTTGAGATATTAAGTCATTGTTGTGCCCATAGTTCAATGTACCAGCCCCTGCAAAGAAGTCAATATATTCTACACCTTGTTCATCTTTTAAAATTGATCCTTTAGAAGTTTCAAAAATCGTTGGAAAACTTCTAATGTATCCTCTTACTTCCGATTCCATACTTTCAAATATTCTCATTATTTTTGTTCTCCTACATTAAATGGTCCGATTTTATATAAAATTTCATCCTCATGACTATTGTTAAAATCACTTTTGTCAAAAAGTTTTTCTAACACAATATTTGCTTTTAATTCTTTGCATAATTTCAAAAAAAGTGATTCTGATGATTTATTTGATGGAGATATCGTTGTTTGTATGTACTCAATATTCTTTTGAATATTGTTCGATAAAATTTCCATGATCATTTTTTTTGCTAAGCCAAAGCCTCTGTATTTTTCATCAACCCCAACCTGCCAAACAAACAATGTTTTTGAATCATTTGGATCTATAAAGCCTGAAACAAAACCGATAATATTTTTGTTTTCAACGGCAACTACGCAAGTATTACGAAAGTATGTACTTTGTAATAGATATAAATACTCTGAATTCACATCTAGAATATTTGTATCTCTTACAAGATTGTAAACTTCTTTTGCATCTGCTAACTCTTGTTTTCTTATTGTTATATTTTCTAACAATCAATTTCCTTTCATATTATATGTTAAAATATTACATTTTAAGTGTCAATATTTTACATAGTATATGTATATATTTAACATTATAAGTGTTAAATTAGACTTAAGCTATCAATCTTCATCAACTAAATAAACAATAAATTTCATATTTTCTACATACTTTTTAAAAAATAAAGCAACAATTTAGTAACATTTTTGTAAATTTTTAAAAAAGAAAGAAAATTATATGTTAAATAAAAAAAGTATAGTCCTTTTTATTATTACATTCTTGATAACATTCTCATTTATTAATGAATACACAACATTTCGATTTGATCTTAACAAAGAGATTAATCAATCTTACAATAACATCAAAAAAGTTTACAATTCAGTCATAAAACTACAAAATGATCATCTTAAATCATTAGCTTTACTATTTGCAAATGACAATATTGTCAAACAAGCATATATTGACAATGATCCTCAATTGTTAAAAAATCACCTTTTTAACTACTGGACTGTTGTTAAAGAGGATAATCTCATTTATGAAATTCATTTTTTCAAGCCTCCTGCAGAATCTTTTGTAAATTTTTCTAATTTTGCATCAATTGGAAATGATGTATCAGATGCTAGAACTGATATTGCATGGGTAACTTCATCATTTAAAGAGAGTTCTCATACTATGATGTGTAAAACTTTTGCTGGAATCAGAGGAACCTTCCCTATCATCAAAAATGGTAAAATTCTTGGAGGTCTCTCCCTTGGTAAAAAAATCGATTGGCTTCCTCAAACAATCAAAGAGTTAACACAAAATGATGTATTCTTGATTTATACCCATGATTCAACCAAAACCCTAACCAAAAAATACTACAAAGAATTTATGCAAGATAAAATACAAATTGATGATCTATTATTAGCAGACAAAACCATCGAAATATCTCCAGATACTGTAAAACATATAGATTTCAATAAAGAGATTCAAAATATCAATATCAATGGGAATAAATATTCACTCAATATATATAAAATATATGATTTTAATAAGAACTTATTAGCCTATTTGTGTGTACTCAATGATCTAGAGAATTTTTATAATACTTTTTATACAAAAACATTTAAAAATCTATTTTTATTGTTTATAGCTGGTTTATTCATCTATGTTTTACTTATTATCAAAATCAATACCATATTAGCAAAAATCAAAACCATTTTAAATCTAACAAATGATATCAAAGAGGGTAACTTTAAAAAACTTCCTCAGAAAGAAAATGGTGAACTAAAAAGTTTCAAAACAAATGATGCATTAAAAAATCTTGAACTCAATGTAATTGATATGGGTAAAAATATTGAAGCCAATATTCAACAATATCATTCAATGGAGCAACAAAGAAGACTTGCTACAATGGGAGAAATGATGGGAAATATCGCCCATCAATGGCGACAACCATTAAGTACTATATCTACCTCAGCCAGTGGAGCAAAACTGCAACATGAACTGGGAATTTTGAATGACAAATCTTTCAATGATTTAATCAATCATATTATAGAGAGTACCAAATATCTTTCAAGTACTATCGACACCTTTAGAGATTTTTTAAAAGATGATGTACAATATTCAATGATCAGTATAAAAGATACATGTGAAAAAACTGTTCAGATCATCAACCCATCATTAAAACTGAATCATATACAATTAATTCAAAATATCAACGATGACCTAAAGATTATGGGGAGTACCCACGAATTAGAACAAGCATTTATGAACCTTTTTAATAACTCTATTCATGCCCTCATTGATAATATGCCAAAAGAGTATGATAAAGTTATATTTTTTACTACAAAAAATATAGATAACAACTCTATAGAAGTTGTTATTAAAGATAATGGTGGAGGAATCGATCCAAAAATAATTGATAGAATATTTGAACCATATTTCACTACCAAACATCAAAGCCAAGGTACAGGACTAGGGCTAACCATGGTAGATAAGATCATCAAAGAACGTCATAATGGAAAAATATATGTAAACAATGAAGAATTTGAATTCAATGGAAATAGCTATAAAGGTGCTTGTTTTACTATTACATTTTTTAAAAACTAACTCTTAAATACTTCTAACCTGCTATAATTGCATCATGAAAACAAATAATTTAGCTGGAATATTTATATTCCTATCACTTTTAACAACTATTTATAGCTATTTTTATATCAATTCCCTTTTTATTGTTGCAGGGATATTTGCATGGATAGCAACTCTTATGTTATTTAAAACACTTTCAAATTTAAAACTTGTAATCATTTTATTCATAATTGCTGTTGTTGGTTTTATCTATAGCTATCTCAATCATTTTGAGATAGATTATGCAAAAATCCTTATTTCCAATCAGTATTTGCTCACTTTACTCATTGGAGTTGGATTTTTAAAATTGATCGCTATGCCAAAACAAACTGATCTTAAAGAACTTCCTTCAGGAAAAAATTCTTTTCTGAAAACATACCTTGGAGTTCACCTATTTGGATCAGTAATCAATCTTTCTTCATTGGTTTTAGTTGGAGATAGAATGTTTAATAAAGCGCCATTAAGTAATTTACAACTTATAGTTTTGACTAGATCGTATGCATCTGATGCCTATTGGTCACCTTTTTTTGTTGCTTTTGCAGCAGCTTCAACCTATGCACCCAATCTCTCAACAATGCCAATACTTTTCATAGGATTTATTCTAGCTATTGTTGCGTTTCTTTTAACCTATTTCGAGGTATCAAAGAAATATGATTTTGAAGATTTTAGAGGTTATCCAATTCAATTTGAAACACTTTATTTACCTTTTTTATTAGCACTTATGGTGATACTCACGCATCATTTCTTTCCAAATACAAAAGTGATTGTGCTTATTGCATTGTATTCACTTGTGTTAACAATATTGATCTTACCAATCAAATTCAATTTTAATGATGCTAAAGAAAAATTCTTTACCCATATCACCAGCGATCTGCCAAAAATGAAAAATGAAATATCATTGTTTTTATTTGCTGGAATGTTTGGAGTAAGTGCTAGTTCAATTTTAATTGGACATGAGATTCAGCTACCATTTAGCACTTTTGATGCCTCAGTTGCATCCTTATTACTTTTAGTGATTATCATTCTATCATTTGTGAGTATTCATCCAATTATCACTATTGCGATTATAGGAAATTGGATGCCAGAAGTGAATCATACGCTCTTAGCGATCACCTTTTTGATGTCATGGTCAATTGCAATGCCAATCTCACCTTTTAATGGTTTGAATTTAACGATGCAATCAAAATACGATTTGACTCCACTGCAAATTCCTAAAGTAAACTTTATCCATGCAATACAAATGTATATAGCTTGTGTGGTTATGCTTTTTATTTTAGATTATTTATTGAAGTAATACACATCCCAAAAAAGGGATGTGTGAAGAAGAATCATTTTGCTGCTTTAGCTTCTTTGATCCAAGCATCAACTTTTGCTTGATTGTTTTTCATCCAAGCTTTGACATGTTTTGCTATATCTTTTGGTTTGTTTTGACCATTTGCCATTAACATATTTTGACCACTTACATCATTTACATCAAGTTTAATGATATCAAATAGTTTTGCAATATCTTTGTGTTTTGTTTTTACACTTGCATTAGCTACGATCTTTTGTGAATTCACATTAAATCCATAATCTGATCCATTTGGAAGTTTTGTTGAAGTAGAGTTCGGATTTGCTGAATGTGTCACTTGTAAAAATACAGTATCTTTTCCAGGGACTAATTTACCACTTACCCAATATGGAGTCCAAGTATAATATAAAATTGGTTTACCTGTTTTATAGTTTGCAATTGTATCAGCGATCAATGCAGAATATTCTCCTTGATTGTGTTCAACAATATCTCTCATACCAAATGCATCTAATTGGTGTTCAATCACTTTTTCACATCCCCAACCAGCATTACAACCAGTTAAATCTGCTTTTCCATTTCCATTAAGATCAAATAATTTTGCAATTTCTGTCTTTTTAAGATCATTATAGTATTTAATGTTATATTTGTCTGCTGTTTTTTTATCTATCAAATATCCTTGAGCACATCCAGAGATATATTCACCAAATTTAGCAACTTTAGCTTCTCCTCCAACACCTTCAAGTTTAGAATTATGCAATGGATCCCAACTAGAAGCAATAAAAAACACTTCATCATCAGTTGCATGATTCGCAATTGTTTGATATGCAATATCATAATTCACATCATTAGTCACTGCAACATCATGCCCCATTTGTTTTAATACTTCCGTCACTACTAACATTTGAAATGCTTCTTCAGCTACATTTGTTTTTACTGCATGAACTTTTGCTCCAAATAATGTTGAAGTTGCTAACAGTGATACCAAACCACCAATTATGAATTTATTTTTAATCATATGTTCTCCTTATTTATTGATTAATCTATACACGAAACCAATTGGCCCTTTTTGAAACCATCTAGTCTTATCATTTTTATCTTGTTGCCCCATTGATTGGGTTAATCTATCTAAGATCACTGCTAAAAGAACAATCCCTAAACCTCCAATAGCTGCTAGTCCTATATCAAGTCGCCCTATTCCTCTTAATACCATTTGCCCTAAACCACCAACAGCAATCATAGAAGCGATTACAACCATAGAAAGACTTAACATCAATGTTTGATTGATTCCAGCCATAATTGTAGGCATCGCTACAGGGATTTGTACTTTCCACAACATTTGAGAAGAACTTGCTCCAAAAGATCGTGATGCCTCGATCAAGTCTTCTGGTACTTGTCGAATACCAAGATTGGTTAAACGAATCAGTGGTGGTAAAGCAAAGATGATTGTTACAATAACCCCTGGCACATTTCCAATTCCAAATAACATAACAATTGGGATCAAATAAACAAAGGCTGGTGTAGTTTGCATCGCATCCAATATTGGACGGATAACCTTATCCGCTGTGTCATTCTTAGCTGCCAATATTCCCAATGGCAAACCAATGATAATGGAGAAAAAGACTGCAGTGATAACTAAAGCAAGAGTAATCATTGATTCTTCCCATGCTCCAATAAAACCAATGATGAAAAAGGATATCAATGTACCTATAGCTAATTTTTTACTTGCAAATTGCAGTGCCATAAGAACAAAAAAAGCTATCACAACATAAGGGTTTAAGTAAAGTAAAAAGTTTTCAATTGATTTTAACACTAAATCAATTGGCATTTTTGTAGCTAAGAAAAATTCTCTAAAATTTTCAACTAACCAATCGATCCCATCATTTGTCCATTGATCAAATGGGATCAAAGTTTCTTCAAATGGATTAAATAAATCAAAAGGTTTGGCCTCTTCCACATCATTTAAACTTGCTTGTGACCAATCAACTGATGAAGCTTTATCATTTTGTGCTGTTGAGGCATTTCCCCATGGATCAGTTGCCATTATCTACTCCTTCATCAAATACTTTTAATAATCTACTTTTTGAGATTGTTCCTATATATTTTTCTTCATCATTCACCACTGCCGTTGGAAAAGAATGTTGTGCTACAGTTGCAATAAAATCAGATACTTGTAGATTTTCATTAATGGCTTGTTCTTCAATGATTGCATCATGAATCGTTCCATTTTTTTCCCGTTGTTCTTTGAGAGACTCCAAAGTCAATAAACCAATATATTTTCCAGATTTCTCTACAAAATAGGCATAATCTTCATCATAATCACCAATATATTGTAAGGCAGATTTAATACCTATACCCTCTTTATTAACAATAGTTGGTCGCACTTTTCTTGCTATATGCGAAGCATTTAAAACTGACGTTACATCCACTCCTTTAAAGAATGATCGAACATAATCATTGGCTGGCTTATTGATAATCTCTTCAGGTGTTCCAATTTGGGCGATCTCCCCACCTTCCATAATAGCTATTCGATCCCCAATACGAATTGCTTCATCAAGATCATGGGAAATAAACACAATTGTACGTTGCATTTGAGATTGCAGTTTCAATAATTCATCTTGCATTTCTGTTCTAATCAATGGATCAAGCGCTGAAAATGCTTCATCCATGAGTAAGATATCTGGATCATTAGCAAGTGCTCTTGCTAATCCTACACGTTGCTGCATACCACCACTTAGTTCATCAGGATATGAATAAGGATAACTTTCAAGTCCAACTTGCTTTAAAGCAATAAGTGCCTTTTCATAGCGTTCTTCTTTAGATACACCACTTAATTCCAAACCAAATGCAACATTATCAATAATATTCATATGTGGCATCAATGCAAAAGATTGAAATACCATTGAGATTTTATTTCTTCTTATATCCATTAGTGCTTTATCATTCAGATTGGTGATATTGGTATCATCCAACCATATTTCACCACTACTTGGTTCAATAAGCCTATTGAGTAATCGCACCAATGTAGATTTTCCAGAACCTGAAAGCCCCATAATTACAAATATCTCACCTTCATAAACTTCAAAGCAACTATCTTTGACCCCAATGGTCATACCAGTTTGTTTAAAAATTTCATTTTTATGAACACCCTCTTCTACAAGCTTTAAAGCTTTTTTCGGGTTCTCTCCAAAAATTTTAAACAAATTATTAACTTTAATTTTTGTCTTTCTTTCAGAAATAATTTACACCTTATCAGTAAAATATGTACACTCTTATTGTAAATATTCTACGTATTTATTGTCTATAATATTCGTTTTTATATTAATCTTTTCTAAAACGAAATAGTAAAAAATGTATTTTAAAAAGAATAAGTGTATAATCTTTGTAACAAAATACGAAGGAATCTAATGGCATTGCTTAACAATGATAAAGATATATTACCACTTAGTAGTGTAGCTGAACTTTTAAGTGCAAAAGTGAGAACACTGAAAATGTATGAAGAGAAAAATCTCTTACCTCAAAAAAAAGAAGTGTCTAAAAAACTTTATTCAATCAATGATGTAAAAGTGATCACATTTGTACACTATCTAGCAAGTGTCAAAAAAATTAATGCGAATGGAATTCGATATATTTTAGATATGCTCAATAACAATATGGATGAAAAAAATAGAAATGAATTTTTAGATATAGTAGAAAATAAAATAGAAAATATATCTGCAATAGATGTGAAAGATGTTGAAGTGATGTAACATCACTTCAAGAAACAAATAGCCACACTCCAACACCAATCATCAATGTTCCAGAAATTCTATTTAATAATTTGAGATTATCTGAGCTTTCCAAAAATTTACGCAATAGTTTTCCACCACTAGCATAGATAATCAAGCACATAAATTCTAAAGAAAGTATCAATAAAACCAAAACAAACAATTGCCATGCTAAATCTTTACTGGGATCAATAAATGGTGGAAGTAGAGCAATAAAAAATGCCCAACCTTTTGGATTGGCAATGGCTGTTATAAATCCTTGTATCATTAATTGTTTTTTGGATACTTCAGATTTAATTGGACAATCACTTAAGGCCATTTTTCCTTTTGATCTCCATAACTGCACCCCTAAGTAGGCTAAATAGATCCCACCTACATATTTCAATAACATAAAAACCCAAGGATACTGTACCATCACAGCTGCAATCCCAATAACAGATGCACTGGCAACCAATCCAACCCCTAATAGTTCTCCATACATCATGTAAAATGTTCGTTTTAGCCCTATACTAATTCCTAAACTCAAAGCTAAAGTCATACACATACCTGGAGTAATAGAAACAATGAAAAAAGTGGGAATAAACAATGCTAACAAAGATAAATTTAAAACATCCATTTTGATTATACCTTCCAATTAATTATTATTGAAATACTTATAATATCAAATTAAGATAGAATTCTTAATGTAAAAATGGCTCCTTTTTGACCAATTTGATTTTCTTCTCTTAAGATAATTTCCTCTTTTTCCACGATCTCAAAGTTTGTATCTTTACATAAAGTCTCTATATAATCTATATCATGCGAAAACCTTCCGGTTTTTCCTAATTGAAAATCTTTTATATTGATTTCAGAAGAGAGTTCAATAGTAAATATGAAATAACCATTGTGACTTAAACATTTTTTTATACCTGTAAAAATAGTCTTAATATTTCCAATATAAATAAAAACATCTGCAGCTACAATTAGATCAAATTTTTCTTCATTTTTTAAAAGAAAATCATGAATGTCATCAGTATAAAGTGTAGTATATATTTCTTTTTTTCTTGTTTCTTGAATCATATTAGAAGATATATCAACACCAACTATATTAGGAAATTGATCTATAATTGTTTTTCCTAATATTCCAGTACCACACCCTAAATCTAAAATTTTTGATTTTTTACTAGGATTAAGAGATTGTAATTTTTCTTTAATGATAAATGGAACTTGATATTTTAGTGAACTTAATAGATGTTCTTCAAAATGATTCGCATAGCGATCAAACAGATCTTGTGCATATTCCGAAGAATATTTACTACTAGTTTTTTTATTAAATGAAGCTAATAAATGATTTGCTCCGGGATGCTTTGGAAGCTTTGCTAATGTTTTATTGAGATACGTAAGCATATTCTCTTCATCTTTCATTTTTCTATAGCATTGCGCCATAGAAAAAAACGCTTCATAAAAATCTGGACAAATATCCATTACCTTCTCTAAATGAAAAAGGGAAAATTCATATTTACCAAGTTTATCATAGATTTTAGACATATCATAATGACATACATAACATTGATCATTTAATTTAATTGCTTTTTTTAAATAAAGAAGTGCATTGTTATAATCTTTATTTTGTTGATAACATTTACCTAACTGGAAATTAGCTTCAAAATTAGTGTTATTTTCTTTTAGAATCGTTTCATATATCGCTTGTGCTTGTGTTAACAAACCAGATTCTTGCAGTACAATAGCTTTTTGCAAAGCCTTTTTAATAAGTTGTTCTTTCATATATGTAGCTCCTAGGGACTGAGCTGCAGAAAATATTAATTAAAGTGTTAAATCAAAAAAGATAAAAATAGGCTCTACAAGAGTATACCATTTAAACCTTATATCCCTATATTAAAAATATTTCACTTGCAATTTTTATGTAATTTAGCTATAGTGTTACTCTTAAAGAATAAATTAGTACTTATTTATTGATTGAATATCAAAGCTTATCTCTCGAAAATTTAAACCCTAATTTAACTTTACAAAAATTTCTTAAATGAAGTAATATATATACAAGGATTTCTATGTCAAATAGATACAATGGAACTGTAAAATGGTTCAATAATGAAAAAGGTTTTGGATTTATCCAACTAGAAGATAATAGCAAAGATATATTTGTTCATTATAGCGCAATTAAAAGTAATGGCTTTGGTAGAACTTCACTTGAAGATGGTCAAAAAGTATCTTTTGAAATAGGTACAAACCAAAAAGGTGAACAAGCTATAAATGTAGAAACTCTATAATTGAGAAAGTTTAGAAAACAATCCTGTTTTCTAAACCTCTTTCAAAACTCCTAAATTATTATCTCTAATACTAGTAATAGCACATTCATTTTTCAGCTGATTTAAATATAATTTTAAAACACGCACCTTTATACTTTTTACCGTTATATTCAAACTCTTCGTTATACGCACTAATATGCGCTTTATGTCGTTCTCTTAATATTTTATCCACCATTGACAAGCCCAATCCAGTGCCTTGCGATTGATGCTTTGTTGTAAAGTATGGTTCAAAAATTCTGCTGATGATATCTTCTTGGATTCCACCACCAGTATCTTTAAATATTAATTCTATACTATTCGTATCAATTTTTTTTGTAGAAATAAAGAAAAGTCGATCTTCTTCATTTGGTACGTTTGAAATTAATACATCCTTTGTATTATTCATAAGATTAATAAATGCCTGTTCCAATTCATAAATATTCCCATAAATTATCAAATCATCTTTTGTATCTTGAATGACTGTTATAAAATTTTTATTTAATGATACAGCCACTAAATTTAATGATTTTTCAATTGCCTGCATAATACTAGTTTTAGTATATTTATTATCTCCCCTAATAAAATCCCTAAAGTTATCAATTGTTTTAGAAAGATAATTCGCTTGCTCTACAATAATATTTGTAGTGTCATGAATATATGCATTATCAAGTTTTCCTTCTAATTCTTGTTTTAATCGTATTCCACTAGCATTTGTAGTAATTACAGTTAATGGTTGTCTCCATTGATGTGCAATATTTCCTATCATCTCTCCCATTGAAGCTAATTTTGCTTGTTTTTCTATAGTTTTTAATGATGTTATATCTTTTGTTACGATTAAGAATCTTTTTTTATCAGGCAATAATGTTGCTGTCATATTTATTGTAACTCTCTTTCCATCTTTTGAGATACAAGTTTTTTCATAATTTTCTAAATAACCTTGTTCTAATCCAATTTTTAAGGCTTCTATACTTTTTTCTTTTTCTTCAGGTGCAGTAAGTTCAATACATGTTTTTTGTAGTAATTCGTTTGTAGAATAACCTAGCATTTTTAAATATGCATCGTTAAAATCTAAAAATCTTGATTCTAGGTCCAGTATTGCAATTCCATCTTTGCTGTATTCAAAAATAGCTTTAAATTCTTCTTTTTGTTTTAAATTTATATAAAACAAATAGAGTAATATCAAAATCACAAATAGTGCAATAACTCTTACAATAATACTTGCTTCAATAGTACTTTCTATAAAATCACTTTTATTATATGAAACTAACCATGCATTAATACTGCCTTTAGGTGAATGTATTGGATAAAAAGAGATAATTTCAGCTTTAATAAACATATTATGTTCATGTGTTTCATTATCCAAAGAAGGATGTATAGCATAAAAAGCAAAAGGTTTTCCTGACTTCATTTTAGTATTAATTTGATCCAAATAATCATGAAGTTTAACTTTATTATTATCTACACAATTCTTTACAGTATGTTCTTGTGTTAATTGTAACATATAACCATTATGTTCTGATGCTTGTATAAATTTTTCATCTAGAGTATTTTCAGTCCATACCATATTAGAAAATGTTTCTTTTTTAACTAGAAAATGGGTATGTTGTTTACTTACAGTAGTTAAATAGTTTTGTAAAAAATGGGTTGAATACGAAATATCCAATGCAAAAACATATTCACCTTTATCATTGAAAATTGGATAAATGTATCGATATGATCCAACCGTTTTTCCTCCCTCAAAACCTTCAATATATTTTTTGTTTTTGTTTACAAATTCATAACTATATCTTATTCCCTTTAGACTATCACCAAATTTGTCAGGTTTATGCATTCTAAGAAATGAAGTATTATCTGGTAAAACAAAATGTATTTGAAAAACCCCACGTGACTTTATCATTTGATAACGTTTATATAAGTTTTTATATAATTGTTTACGCAGTAGTGATAATTCTTCTTTGGTTAGATCTAAATCAATTTGATTGATTACATCTTTTGATAAAAGTCGAATATTTTTTACAATAATATCTGTATTGATCTTTTGATGATGCATCAAAGTTTCATAATCTGTTTGTAGCTGCTTTAATTCATTATTTAAGGCTTTTTCAGTTCTTTGTTGCTTATTCACTTCTGTAATAAAATAAACAAGCAAATTTAAAAATATAAACCCTATAAGAAAAATTATTTTTATTCTATCCATACTAATCTATTCCTATATATAAGTTTATATCTTTTTTACTTTTATTGTGTTAAATTAGTTTTGAGATAGATTGCGTATCTTTTGCATATAGGAGTTTTTCATAAATTCTTCCATTTGATTATTTGAAGAGTATTCATATCCAAATACCTCTTTCCATAAAGAGTGATCTTCCATACACATATAAAAATAGACTTTTCCATGCCAAGGTTTAAAAGACTCATAGGCATGTTTGAACATCTCTTTTTTTGTTTCAAGGTCATAAGAGAATTTTCCATTGATCGTTTCAAATGGCATTTGCAATATTTTACTTTTCATTTGTCTGTGACGAAGTTTTTGAATCACTGGCTTGATAAAAGTCAATGTACCAAGTGAAATAAGTACCACCTCATCAGGAGTAAACGTATCTAATAATGTTTGATAAATTTTTGCATAATCTTCCAAATAGTTTTCATATACTACAATTGGATGAAAATGAAATCCTACAAGTACCCCTTTGTCTGCTAAAGTTCTAGCAGCATTAATTCGCTCTTCAAGTGTTGCAGTAAGATGTTCTTCATTTTCAATGATAATTGGGGTATTCAAACTCCACGTGACAATGATATTTTTAGGCACCTCATGATCTAAAAAGTATTTTATATTGTCTGATTTAGTTTTAAACTCTAAAATCACATTTGGATATTTAGTTGCAAAAGCAAAAAGTGCATCCAGTATTCCCTCACGATTTCCCCACATCAGTGAATCACTACTTTGTCCAGTTCCTATATGATAGGTTTGATTGGAATCAAGTTCTAGCTTCTCAAGCTTTGAAGCAAAGTCTTTATCAAAGACCACTTTATTTTGATTGTAAAAACTTTGAATCGAACAATAAGAACAATCAAATCCACAACTCTCTACTGCATCTAACGTAAGTAAATTACAACATCTTGTTCCTTCACTAGCTACCGGACAAGATCCAAGTCCAAAGCCTTCTTTTTGCTTCACTTCAAAAGAGTATTTTCTGCTATTGTCATATTTAGGAAAATCAGTATAAACGTTTGGTCTTTTTTTAAGATCATCATAATACTCTTGAATAAATTTCATGATTGCTTTACTGAGTTGTTTATGTTGGTATTTCTCTTCTAAATGAATTGGCCAAATTTGTTGCAAGTTTTTTTCATTCCACATAGAAAGATCAGATTGAATGTTTTTTAAAATATTTTGTTGGGCAACAGTAAATTGATATTTATCAAATACTGTATCAAGAAAGTTTGGATTCATACAGTAGCTCTAATCCCTTGATCTTCATGAGATTTCAGTATCATCGCTGCTTTTGTAGTAAGGGCATCTCGTACAAGTGAGGCATGCAAATTTTTTCGCATTGCTTCAAACTCTTTGCTCATTTCAGAATCAGTCATTTTAAATGTACGCATCCCCTCTTCAGCTTGTTTAGACATTTGAGTAGGAACATTTTCAGGCTGACCATCCTGCATCGCTTTTTGAGCCATATTCATTGGAGGTTGTTGTACATATTGATAATAATTGATCATACTATTATTCACTTGCATCAATCACCTCCTGTATTTTTTGAATATTCTTCTTTACCATATTATACACTATTTCTTTTTTGAATACACTATCATCGCAATGGTCACTGACTATCTTCAATACATAGATATTTTGTTCATCCAGATGTTGTTGAGAAGCTTTTAAAAAATACTGTGCTTCCATATCATAAAGCATTGTTTCATCATCACAAGATGTTTGGGGTGTATCAACGGTAGTACATGGCAGATACTCTAAGATTGTATCATTTCTATTCGTACAAAATAAACTATGTAATGGTATAGATTTATCACTACACCCAGCAGTTCCAACATTAAATGCATTTTGTATTTTAT
>JBNLDA010000007.1:0-24833 GCA_050304095.1 Arcobacteraceae bacterium
ATGGAAGGCTTAGAGGTTGTATTGGTTCATTGGTAGCGCATAGAACATTATATGATGATATCATTCACAATGCACAAAGTGCCGCTTTTGGTGATCCACGATTTGCTCCTGTGAGCTTAGAAGAATTTCAATATGTTGATATTGAAATTTCACTACTCACACCTGCAGTATTATTACCTTATGATGATATACCTGATTTAAAATCAAAAATCATTCCAAATAAACATGGAGTGATCTTAAAACTTGGTTCAAATCAAGCAACATTTTTACCACAAGTTTGGGAACAACTACCAACGTTTGAACTGTTTTTTGCCCATTTATGTCAAAAAGCAAGACTTCAAAATTCATGTTTAGAACAACATCCACAAATATACACCTATGAGGTAGAAAAGATCAAATAATGCAATATTATGAGGTAAATGAAAATAGCATCACTTGTCTTCTTTGTCAACACTATTGTAAAATAAAAGAAGGAAAAGTTGGTATTTGTGGTGTCAATAAAAACACTGGAGATAAAATTGAATGTTTAGTCTATGGATATCCAGCAGCCATTAATATCGACCCCGTAGAAAAAAAGCCTTTATATCATTTTTTGCCAAATACTAAGACTTTTTCAATTGGAACAGTTGGGTGTAATTTTGCCTGTTCATTTTGTCAAAATCATGGTATTTCACAAGAACATCACGTCAATAAATCTCGCTACTACTCACCTCAAGACATAGTTGATTTAGCCATACAAAATGATTGCAAAAGTATCTCATATACCTACAATGAACCAACAATTTTTTATCCTTATGCAAAAGATATAGCACAGTTGGCCAAACAAAAAGGACTCAAAAATATTTTTGTTAGTAATGGATTTGAAAGTACAGAGATGATAGACGATATGGCTGGAATCATTGATGCAGCCAATATCGATCTAAAATCTTTTAATGC
This sequence comes from Arcobacteraceae bacterium, assembly GCA_050304095.1. Taxonomy (GTDB): domain Bacteria; phylum Campylobacterota; class Campylobacteria; order Campylobacterales; family Arcobacteraceae; genus JAYEFX01. The sequence continues at coordinate 937 of JBNLDA010000007.1, forward strand.
AAGTTATTACAAAAAAAATCTTCATGGAAATCTTGAAAAGATTTTAGAAAATCTCAAATTATTCAAAAAAAATGGAATCTGGATAGAAATTACAACACTGATAATTCCAACCATAAACGATAGTATTGAAGAACTAACAAAAATTGCACAATTTATTTCAAATGAATTAGGTACTGATACACCGTGGCATTTAAGTGCTTTTCATCCAGATTATAAAGAACTTGATCTACCAAGCACACCTATGCAAACATTACAAAAAGCCTATGAGATTGGTAAAAATGCTAAACTCAATCATGTCTATATAGGCAATGCCAATATTGCTAATCCTACACGATGTAGCCATTGTGGTGAAATACTCTTGAACCGAACACGATTTTCATTGACTGAGAATCATTTAGTATCAGGGAACCTATGTCCAAAATGTCATCAACCACTTCAAGGAGTTTTTATGAGTGAAAGAAAAACAGCAGTGGCAGGAAGCTTTTATCCAAATAACTGTCAAGAGATCAATAAGATGATTGATCAATTTAATGCTATTTTAGCTCAGCACAATATTGATTGCACTAGCCCTTTTAAAATGCCAAGAGCTATCATCGCTCCACATGCAGGATATATCTATAGTGGATTTACTGCAAATATTGCCTATAAAATGATCGCTTCTCAAGAGTTAAAACGCTTCATTGTCATTGGTCCATCACATAAGATTGCCTATGAGGGAGTAAGTGTATCGCTGTATGATTCGTTTGAATCAGTTTGTGGAGATGTAACTATTGACAAAAGCTTTGCCCAAACGCTTATTGATCAATTTGATTTTACATTTCACCATCCACAAATCCATCAAGAACACTCTACTGAAACACAAATTCCTTTTATACAACATTATTTTCCAAATTCAAGTGTTGTTGAACTTATCTATGGAAAGAGTGAACCTAAACAAATTGAACAAATCATTGAATTTGCATTACAAGATCCTCAAACATTTATTATTATAAGTACCGATCTAAGTCATTTTTATGACCAACAAAAAGCCAATGCTTTAGACAATCTATGTTTAAAGGCCATTGATACGCTTGATCTTAGTATTTGGGATCAAGGATGTGAAGCATGTGGAAGAATTGGAGTCAAAGCAATGATCAATTATGCAAAAAAGCATCATCTCAATTCAAAAGTTTTAGATTATCGAACGAGTGCAGATAGATCCAAAGATACTTCAAGAGTAGTTGGATATACCAGTGCTATTTTTGGCTAATTTCCAATAGCCAAAGCATAAAGTACCATATATTCTTGACCAAGCCCTAAAAACTCTAATACCTCATCATCATAATATGCCCCTATGCCACTACATCCAATATCTTTATAATTACTCGATAAATAGATACGATGACCTATCCATCCAGCTTTTTGATACAAGGCTTGATAATTAGTATCTTTTGAAACTAAGAAAAATGTCACAGCACTTTGGCTTCCTAAAGATTGTTCTAGACATAAATATCCTGCTTGAGCCTTAAAATCACCGTCTTTGATATATTGATTTTTATGCATTACCCCTAATGGCATTGATTGAACTCGATTAAGCACTATATAAATTTCCACGTCACTATTTAGATCACTATAATAAGGTTGCTCTAAAAACTCAATGATAAAATCAAATTTTTCTTTACTAATTGGTTGATTGCTAAATTCTCTAATTGAACGTCTTTTAAATATGATCGTTTCAAATTGATTTTTATTAAATTCAAAATTCAAGGATTGTGGTCTTTGTTGATTACTATATGTTTGAATTGAATCACTATATGCTTCTTCTATAAGCTCATTGGCTTCAAAAAAATGGCATGGATCACTATAAGGAATTTGCATTTGAATTTTATTGACTATTTCATTTTCAATTTTTCCAACAATCACAGCACTTGTGAAAAATTCTTTTGAAGTAAGACCAAACATTGCATTGAGACTTTGTTTTTCAAAATTGTACACGACACTTAAATCTTTACCATAGATATAACTACTTGCCTCAATAGTTCCTAGAATATGCCCAGCATCTAATAAGCAATATCGAAATGCCCTATTCTTATATTTCCAAGCACTCCGATAATAAACTGAGCTGATCAAAAAGACGAACCCATCTACTTTTCCATCAATATGCAAGTAAGGTTCAATTCCTTCATTATCATTGATTTTTACGAGTAGATCAAAAGAACTTTTTGCAATATTAAGATGATATATTCCATTTATAAAACCTTCTATATTGCGTACTTGAAAATAGATCTCATTAGGATAAAGGGCTCCGGCACTTGGATTAGTTCGAAGATAATATTCCACTCCTGGATAGGATTTTTTTGCGGTAATTCCAGCAATAAGATACAAAAACCGATGCGTTTCATTTTCTTGTTCAAACTCTATTGATTTTATAACTTCATCATAGTTTTTAAATACATTTGGTTGATGTTCCCAATCAAGACGATTGGGATGAGTTCGGATAGATTCATAAGAATGTTTTGTTAGGTCATGGTATCTCATGAAGAGCAACTCAATCGAAGATTATTCACATTTTCTGGCGTTGGTTGTGCATATCGTTCAAATTCACTATGCTCATCAAATGGACTATGTGCTATTTTCAATAGATCATTAAGTAAACTAAAATCATCTTTATTTGCTTTATCAATTACTTCTTGTAAAATATAGTTTTTCAAGATATATTTTGGATTAACCCTATTCATTTTTAAAGCAATTTCATCCATAGACAACCCTTGATTATCACGAATAGTTTTATATTCTTCTAACCATTGTTGCATAGGTTCAGGAAATTTACATAGTTCTAAAATAGTCTTATCATCGTCATTACTTAATCGTCTAAAAAATACCGTATAATCTACTTGAGCTCCTTGCATTACTTTAAGCAAATCTTGGATTAATTTTTTATTTCCATCTCCACTTTTATTTGGATCAAGACCTAATTTCTCACTCATTTTGTCATAGTAATTTTGTTTGTATAATGGCATAAACATCTCTAAATATTCTTCAGCCATTTGAACATTTTCAAATAATGGGCTCATCACTTTGAGTAAACAAGATAGATTCCAATGAGCGATGAGTGGTTGATTTTCATAAGAATATCGTCCTTCTCGATCAGTATGATTGCAAATGGTTCCTGCATCATATTTATCCATAAATGCAAATGGACCATAATCAATAGTTAAACAAGCCACGCTCATATTATCAGTATTCATCACCCCGTGCATAAAGCCATAAGCCATCCAAAGCGAAATTAATTTTGCTGTGCCTTGAACTATTTCAAAAAAAAGCTTTTCATATTTGTTTTCTCTTACTTCAATCAAATGCGGATAATTTTGCTCAATCACATAGTCAGCTAACTGCGTAAGATCATCTGCATTTCTTTTGAGATAAAAATATTCGAATGTACCAATTCTTATCCAAGATGTTGACAATCGTAACACGATAGAACCTTTTTCAAATTCCATATCTCTGTAGACTGGATGATTTGAACTAATGATCGCTAAAGCTCTAGTTGTAGGAATTCCTAATCCATACATCGCTTCACTCATTAGATATTCTCTAATGCTTGAACGCAACACTGCTTTCCCATCACCATGTCGTGAGTATTTTGTTATTCCGCTTCCTTTAAGTTGTAAATGCCAACCATTAGTTGAACCTATATTTATTGCTCTTCCATCACCAAGCTGGGGAACAAAATATCCAAACTGATGTCCAGCATAGACCATAGAATAAGGTTTTGAACCATTTAAAAGTTTTTCTCCATTAAGGATTGCAATTATCTCTTCTTCACTCGTTTTATTCACATCTATATTTAAAACTTCAGCGGCACAAGGATTAAAACTAGCTAATTTTGCCTCATTTAATGGAGCAATTTTTGAGTAATCATAATATTTTGCATCAAACTGCAAAAAGCTATTTTCAACGTTTAATTGTACAAAAGGTATTTTATTATTTTTCATGTGTTGATTATAAAATTCTTTGTTTAATCTACACTTACTTAAAGAGATTAAAAAATAAGCTAAATGTAAGATATTTTAGTTCATATTTGTTATAATATTATATGATGTTAAATAAAAGCAAATATAATATATTTATTTTCTTATTTTTTATACTTTCGAATATTTTTGTTTATTTTATTATAGATTTAAATAAACAACAAAGAATCAATAAAGCTTTAGAACAACATATAAATAAATTACAAACACATTATGAGATTCTACTACATCATCAAAAGATGACTGCACTTGCATCCTATCAATCTACAATGGAAAATCCTGAAGTAGCACGAATCATTCAAAAAGCATATAAATCTACTAGTGAAGATGAAAAAAATATTTTAAGAACACAACTGCAACAACTATTAACAAAAAAATATGAGATACTCAAACAAAAAGGGGTATTGCAATATCACTTTGTATTTCCAAATAATACTGTATTTTTGAGAATGCATAAACCATCAAAATATGGTGATGACCTTACAAATGTCAGAAAAGATTTTGCCTATGTGAATAAAACACTTCAAGAGGTACATGGATTTGATCAAGGTCGTACAGCTCATGGATTTAGACATGTTTTTCCAATGTTTTCAGAAAATAAAGAACATATAGGGGCAGTTGAAGTTTCATTTTCTAGTGATATTTTACAAGAATATCTCACTGACATCAGTAAAATCCATACCCATTTTTTAGTTGATAAAAATATATTTGAAGTCAAAGCTTGGAATAGAGATGATTTGATCTTGAGATACGTACAAAGTGCAGAAAACCCTGCGTACCTTATTACTATGACAGAGCATCACACGCATGAACAATGTATCGTAGACAATAAACATAGATTACAAAAAGTTTCTGAAGAGATCATGCAAAAAATGAAATCGAATAAAGCTTTTGCAGTCTATACTGATTACAAAGGGAAAACGGATATTATCTCTTTTTTACCAGTAAACAATACAGATAATACGAAAACATTAGCATGGCTTGTTTCTTATGAAAAAGATGATTTTATCACAATGACGATTCAAGGCGGATTGATAATCCAAATTGTGGCGTTTTTGATCATTATCTTATTATCTTATTTTATGTATAGAATTCTTAATCAAAAAGAGATATTAAATAATCTTGTACATGAAAAAATAAAACATATTGAAGAGATTAATAGAGAATTAGAAGAAAATGAACATGAATTACAATTATTGAATGAAAATCTTGAACACAGAGTACAAGAAGAGATAGAGAAAAATAATCAAATTCAAAAGAAACTCTTTCATTCAGAAAAGATGGTTGCTATGGGTGAAATGATAGGAAATATTGCCCATCAATGGAGACAACCACTTTCAATGATCACTACTAGTGTTACAGGAATGAAATTGCAACAGAGTATGGGTATTTTAAGTGGTGAAGATATACTTAAAAATTGTGATATGATCAATGATGCAGCACAGTATCTTTCACACACAATTGATGACTTTCGAGATTTTATTAAAGGGGATAAAGAAAAAACAAAATTCAATGTAACCCAAACAATCAAAAAAGCGATAAATATCCAAACCTCCTCAATCAAAAATCACGAATTGAAAATTATCACTGATCTTGATGATACTTTAGAGATTGAATCTTTTCAAAATGCCTTTATACAATCATTTATCAATATTTTCAATAACTCTAAAGATGCCTTAACCTTAAAAAATGATAGATTAGAACGTTTTGTATTTATTAAAACCTACAAACAAAACGATAAGATTTATATCTCTATCAAAGATAATGCTGGAGGTATTCCAGATGAGATTGTTGATAAGATATTTGAAGCATACTTTACAACAAAACATCAATCGCAAGGAACAGGATTAGGATTACATATGACATATAATCTCATTGTACAGCATATGCATGGGAATATTGAAGTGCATAATGTTGATTTTGAATATAAAGAAAAAAGTTATAGAGGGGCAGAATTTATTATAATTTTATAAAAAATAAAGAAATGTCTATCAATTTTATGTAAATTTAATGAAATTTTAACTTTGCAATGCTATAATTTCCCCTATGAATGAAATCAATTTTTTAATCTCAGAGACTTTAAACAAGTACTCAAAGCAATATTATACTTATCTTGATGACAATAAGATTTTGCATTGTAATAACAATCATACACATGAAGATAACTTCCATACACTTTTAGCAGAGCTCACTGGAATATTGATGATGCATAATATTGATTATGAAATTCAAGACAACTACAATATTTCTATCAATTACAACTAATATTTTTACGTTACTTTAGATACAATTGCGCCCATGCCTTTATCGAATCTAAACCAAGAACAACTTACTGCTGCAACCTGCAAACAAGGTTACAATCTTATTATTGCTAGTGCAGGAACTGGAAAAACCTCTACAATTGTTGGAAGAATTGCTCATTTATTGAAACGTGGGATCAAACCAGATCAAATTTTACTGCTAACATTTACAAATAAAGCAGCTGCAGAGATGGTTGGACGAGTTGCTAAGTTTTTTGGTAAAGAGATCGCTTCACAAATCATGGCTGGTACTTTTCATAGCATTAGCTTCAAGCTTATTAAACAACTTGAAATAAATATATCATTAAAACAACCCAATGAACTTAAAACACTTTTTAAATCGTTGTTTGAAAAACGGGTTTTTTATAATATCACTGATACTAATCCTTATGATGGTGGATATCTCTATGATCTTTATTCACTCTATCTTAATTCCCATTATGATGAATCATTTACTCAATGGTTAATTGATAGGAATGAAGAACATGAACAATATTGTATGATCTATGAAGATGTCATTAGAGAATTTCAGGAACTCAAAACAAAATATGGGTATGTTAATTTTGATGATCTACTCACCACTATGCTTGAATTATTAGGACAACATGAATTTCCTTTTGAAGAGATATTAGTTGATGAATATCAAGACACTAATCCCTTGCAAGGAAAATTGCTTGATGCATTTCAACCTAAATCATTGTTTTGTGTAGGAGATTATGATCAATCGATTTATGCCTTTAATGGAAGTGACATAGGAATCATCTCCACTTTTGATAAACGATACGACAAAGCAACTGTTTACACACTCAATAAAAACTATCGTTCAACAAAACCAATTCTTGATCTAGCAACCAAAGTAATCAATCACAACGAACGAATTTATGAAAAAAATCTTGAAGTAGTGCGAACACAACACCATATCAAGCCAAAGCTTTTAGGATTTGATGAACTATTTATTCAATATGAATATATAGCCAAAAATATCAAAGAAAGTAATACTCCCCATAATGAAATAGCAATCATTTATAGAAACAACTCTTCAGCAGATGGTATTGAAGTAAACTTACGTGAATATCATATTCCTGCTAAACGAAAAGGGGGAATGAGCTTTTTTGATTCAAGAGAAGTGAAAGCGATCTTGGATGTGATGACTTTACTAACCAATCATAATGATATGATGGCCTTTATCCATTTGATTGAATATGGAAAAAATATTGGAAAAGCGATCGCTAAAGATATTTTTGATGCATTATTGAAAGTGGGTGACCAAAATCTTGTACATGGAATATTGCATCCAAATACTGAAATTCGAAATCCATATGAGAATAGTGGTAAAACCAATATTCAATTAGGACTTTTCGATGATTTTATTGAACTTGGGTCATTAGCGAAGTTCAAAGATAGTGGTTTTAGTGAAAGCTTTTTATCCAATCCGATCCTTAAACACCCTAAACTCAATCGTGAAGGTGGAGAATTTATTCATGAATTTTATCTACTCATCAAAGAATTACAACGGGTAAAAAATCCAAAATCGTTGATCGAACATATTCTTAAATCACCTTTTTACAAACATATTAAAGAATCACTTGCGACTAAAAGAGCCACACAAAAAGATGGTTCAATTCATCAAGAACATTATCAAAATGGTCTACAAAAAATTGATCGTAAAGGAGTATTGCTTAAAAACCTAGCTACTCACTACAATGATATACATAAATTCACCAATGCCATGATTTTAGGTGGCGGAGAGATGAGTGAAGGGGAAGGGGTCAATCTTCTTTCAGTACATGCAAGTAAAGGCTTGGAATTCACTGAAGTTTACGTTATAGACTTAATGGATGGGCGATTTCCAAATAGAACTTTAATGAGCAAAGGGGGAAGTTTAGAAGAGGAAAGAAGACTTTTCTATGTAGCTGTAACTCGTGCTAAAGATATACTCTATCTCTCATTTGCAAAATATGATCGAATCAAAAAACTTGATTTTATCCATTCTCCTTTTTTGAAAGAAGCGGGACTTATTCGATAAATAGAATTTTAAACACTGTTGAGAGTGCAAAAAAAGTCAATACTATTGCTGAACCTACGGCAATCCAATAAGAAACTTTTTGACTGATTTTATGTTTACTTTTATATACAAAATATGGCATCAGAGTTATCCATAATGTGATGGCACAAAGTAATCCTATGATTGTCACAGTAGGATTCAATCCACCAGAACTAGCAAACCCAGCAACACTGATCCAAAAAGCGATCGTATAGGGACTTAAAAAAGTTAATAGATATCCACTTACATAAAGTTTCATATACCCTTTTTTACTATTGTTTGAAGTATCCTCTTTTTTTGTTTCAATTGATTGGTTTCTATTTTTATAGATCAAATACGCTAAATAAATTAAAAAACCACTTCCAAATATTCCAATGATATCAAGAATAGTTGGCGAATTTAAAAATTGAACAATTCCAAATAAAATAAGCGCCAAATAAGTTATATCTGCGCTCATGGCACCAAGTCCTATAGCCGTGCCTTTTTTATTGTTAGACAAGGCTGCATTCATTATAAGAATATTAATTGGACCTAATGGCAAAGCGGCGCCTAGACCTAACATAAAACCTTGAACAAATGAACTGATCATGCAATAAATTCTTGAAACATTTGAGAAATTGATTCAGTAATGATCTCTTTTTTGTTTCTATATTTATGGATTTTTTTGTATAAAATATATTTTTCTATAATATTAAGGGCATTGATTTTGTCATAGATTGCCATAACCATCTCAAGCTGACTTGGAATCTCTTTATATTCATGTTTTATAAAAACCTTTTCAAATGTTTTTACTTCATCCATAGTAACAAGTTCTACACTTGAATTGATTAGAAATTCGACCTCTTTAAGTAAAAAATTCTTTTGAATCAGTTGTGAATATTCACTTAATAATATATGAATCTCTTCATTTCTTTCTTTGTTGTAATCAGCATTTTGAAGGTATTTATAAAGTTTTGGTTTTGATTTTTTCCAATTATATAATGTATTGATCTGCACTTCATATAGTTCACTAATTTGTCTATTATTAAGCATTATTTTCCTCTTCCTTTTTTTCTTGCATCACGGCATATGTCCCGGTTGCATACGCTATCATTGTATTTTTTGCAAATATCTCAATAGTAGCAAAAGCTGTTCTTTTCGTTCTATTCACTATTCGTGCTTCGGCTCTAAGTATATCTCCAATGGCTGGTTTTAAATAATTGATCTTAATCTCAATAGTCACACTTGTATACCCAGGGTCAAGTTCAGAGATCACAGCATACCATCCTGTGTGATCAGCCAGTGTTGCAATAGCTCCTCCATGAACGACTCCAAGATGTTGTTTATGATGGGGTTGGATTTCAAAAGCCAATTGAGCATACCCATCACTCAAGTCTACAACTTCAGCTCCAATATACTTTAGAAAATCTATATCATCTTTGTTGAGATTTGATTGATCCATTTTATACCTTTTGCAACAGCTTTATACCGTTTTCTTCAAGCAACTTTATCGTTTTATTCAAAATAGCAGGATCAACTTTAAATACAAAGGCTCCATGTTGAGAATTATTTAGAATATAGGTATACTGAATATCAATATTATGTTTTGATAGAAGTGTTGCCACATCGTTAAAACTTCCTACATGATCATCAATTTCCACTGCAAATACATCAATGATTTTCAATGAAATTCCTGCATCATCTAAAATTTGTTTTGCTTTATTGGCATCATCAACAATGATTCGCAATAACCCATACTCTTTTGAGTCAATAAGATTAATTGAATGAATTGACAATCCATTATTAGCTAATAATGTCGTTACATCAGTAAGTTGTCCAGGTTTATTCTCTAAAAAAACTGAAAGTTGTTGTATCTTACTCATTACCTTTCCTTTTATCTACAATTCTCACTGCTTTACCCATACTTCTTTCAATACTTCTTGGTTGTACTAATACAACATTCGCATTAATATAAAGGTTATTTAATAAAGCATTTTGGATATCTTTTTTAATGACCGCCATTTCACCAAGAGAGTCAGCCATAATTTCATCACTCACTTCTACATGAATCTCAAGTTTATCCAAATGTCCTTTTTTGTCTGCAATGATTTGGTAGTTTAGCGTTACCCCTTCGGTATTAGCAATAACATGTTCAATTTGTGATGGATAAACATTGACTCCACTAATGATCAACATATCATCAGCTCTTCCAACGATCGATTCCATTCTCACCAATGTTCTTCCACATTTACATGGTTCTTTCGTTAAAGATGTAATATCACCAGTTCTGTATCGAATTAATGGTAAAGCTTGTTTAGTTAATGGAGTGATAACTAACTCCCCTCTTTGACCATAAGGCAATACTTCACCCGTTTTTGAATCAATGATCTCTACATAAAAATGATCTTCAAATACATGTAATAGTTCACTTTGTTTACAACTACAAGCAACTCCTGGGCCAATAATTTCACTTAATCCATATACTTCATGATAATCAATTCCCCAAGCTTCAGCTACCTCTTTTTTCAATCCACTTGACGTTGGTTCAGCTCCAAAAATACCTGCTTTGAGTTTATAATCATCTAGATAATTCGCCCCAGCTTTTTTAGCAACTTCTGCCATATGTAGTGAAAATGATGGAGTTGCAGTAAGAATAGTCGCACCAAAATCGCGCATTAACATCAATTGTCGATCAGTCATTCCACCACTAGCTGGAACAACAGCAGCTCCAATTTTTTCAGCACCATTATGAAATCCAAGTCCACCAGTAAATAGTCCATATCCATATCCATTATGTACTACATCATTACTAGTTGCACCTGCCATAGTAAAAACTCGTGCCATCACCTCATCCCATACATCCATATCTGATTTTGTATATCCAACAACTGTTGGTTTTCCAGTAGTTCCACTTGAACTGTGAATTCTAACTACTTCGCTCATTGGTACAGTAAATAATCCAAATGGATAATGGGCTCTTAAATCTTTTTTTGTTGTAAATGGTAATTTTTGGATATCTTCTAAGCATTGAATATCTTCAGGCTTAAGTCCCATTTCATCAAATTTTTCTTTATAAAAAGGGGTTAAAGCATACACTCTTTCAACGGTATCTTGTAATCTTTTTAATTGAATCTTTTCAATATCTTCTCGTCTGGCACTCTCAATTTCATTATAAAGCATACTCTCTCCTAAAATTAATTTTTATATGATCTGTTTATCTTTTTTATAGACCATCCCTTGCATCACTGCAATAGTCTTTTCTTCTTGATTAGTTACAGTTATTATATAACTTGCAAGCTTATGATTTTTATCCACTTCTTTTGCAGTAGCAGTTAATATCTCATTTTCAAAGGCTGCATTTAAAAATGAGATTGATGTGTTGATCCCTAAAGCCAATGTTCCATGTGAATTTGAAGCAATGGCAAATGCATAATCAGCCAATGAAAAAATAATTCCTCCATGAGCCACATTTGCTCCATTGAGATGTTCATATTTTATTTGCATGGAAGTCACTGCAAAACCATCATCAATCTCAATAATGCTCATACCATTATTTTTGGCTAACTGATCATTATTTTCAAAAAACTCTTTAAGTTTAGTTCTGTTTTGCGGATTCAATTCCAAGCTCCAAAACTTGCATATTTTGATCAGCTACTTTAGCATTCATTTGTACAATTGCAGCTGCAACTTCCTCTTTACTAAATGGAAAATCTTCCACTGTAGCCAATACCACTCCAAGCATAAATACATTCAATCCTTGAATTGGAAATTCGTTGTTCTTTGCTTTGGTAAATGCATCAACTTTTGCCGTTCTAAATGGAAGTTCTGGAAACTTTTCATCATCATTCGTTACTACCATGCCCTCTTTTTTCAAAAATGGAAGATTTCTGATTGTTTCTCTATATTCTAACCCAATTAATAAATCTGCTTGATTGGTATCAATTACTGGATTAGTAAAATCTCCAATTTTAATATGACACGATACCGCACCACCTCTTTGGCTCATACCATGGTTTTCAGTACCTAAAAAGGGGATATTTCTATTTCCAGCACAAATAGCAAGAACCTTTACTAAAAATACAACTCCTTGCCCACCAAAACCGGCTATTACACTTTGATATTGCATTATTTATCCTTCTTTCTACTTGTATCTTCAATAAACGCATCTGTTGGACATACTACATCCAAACATGCTCCACATCCTGCACATAAAAATGGATCGATCTCAATCTTACCATTATCATTATAAGCCATTGGTGGACATTTGTAAACTGTAGTACATTGGTCACAAGCCACACATTTTTCTTCATCTACTTTTGCATACGTAAATGGAACAAAATCTGGTGCTCTTTCAGCATCTAAGATACAAAACTCACGTACTACTGCAACCACTGGTCCAGTAGCAGTTTCATAAGCTTTTTTCAAATCTTTCATAAAATCTATTGTTTTATTGAGATCATTTGTATAGTGATATTCATGACATTCTATTCCACATCCTTCAACCACTTTTTTGATATCAATATCTGTGTGTGATCGCTCTGGTGTTGTTTGACGACCTGTCATTGCCGTTGTTGAGTTATCTAAAATTACTAAGATAAACTTATGATTTTGATACACTGCATTGATCAATGGTGGAATTCCTCCATGAAAGAAGGTACTGTCTCCAATGGTTGCTACGACAGTCTTTTCTGGATCAGCGATACTAAAGCCACTTGCCATTGAGACTGAAGCTCCCATACAAAGAATCGTGTCAATTGCTTCTTGAGCAAGTGCAAGTGTATAGCATCCAATATCAGATGGATAAATAGATTTTTTCTTCTTAAATACTTTTGTAATGGCGTAATAGACATCTCTGTGAGGACATCCTGGGCATAATGCTGGTGGTCTAGGTTCCACTTCTGGAATACTAAATCCTTCTGGAATAGCGGGAACTGCATAAATATCCTCACCATTATAAACACCAAGTTTTTTAAATGCTTCAAGAATTGCTTCTTTACTCATCTCATCAATATTGTGTGCAGTACCTGTTAATTTACCATAAACATTAGGTGCAGCGATTTGCTCTTCAATACATGGCATTGGCTCTTCTACAACCAATACTTTGTCATATTTATTTGTAACTTCTCTTATTTTTTCTACTGGTAATGGATAAGGCATCACAATTTTCACTAAATCAGCTTTTACTCCACTATCAGCTAAAGTTTCTTTTGCAAATCCATATCCTGTACCACCACTAATAATTAATAGTTCTCCACCAGTACATGATACAAATTGTTCTTTTAAAAATGTTTCCCAGTTATATTCACTAATAACTTTCATTCGTTTATGTTGTTCAATTCCTTGAGGGTATCTATCTTTTCTTGGAACTGCTCCCCATCGTGGGATATCTCTTTTAAACTCACCAATTTGTGGTTGGAAGTTCGTTTGCTCATCCATTTCAATGATCTCTCTAGCATGACATACTCTCATTACTGGTCGCAGCATCACTGGAATTTGAAATTCTTCAGAGATATTTAATCCCAATTTCACAAAATCATAGGCATCTTGTGGAGTCGATGGATCAAGAACTGGGATTCTTGCAAACTTAGCAAATACCCTACTATCTTGTTCAGTTTGTGAAGAGTGAAAACCTGGATCATCAGCAGCAACTAAAAGCATTCCACCAAGATTTCCAATATAACTAGCACTCATTAATGCATCACTTGCAACATTTAGCCCTACTTGCTTCATAGTTGCACAGGTTCTTTTTCCTGCAATTGCACCAGCATAAGCTACTTCAAAACCAACCTTTTCATTTGTTCCCCATTCAGCATACAAATCAAGTCCTAATTGTTTTTTGATCTTTTGCACAACTGTTAAAATCTCACTTGAAGGAGTTCCTGGATATCCCGATACCATATCTACATTGGAATGTACTAATCCCCATGCGATTGCATCGTTTCCCATTAATGTTTGTTTCATAATTTCGTTTCCTAATAATTGAAAAATTTAATCGATTATACAAGATAATTACTTATAGCTTTCCATTAATTGTAAAAATTTATCATTTTACACACATCTATACAATTATTTAATCAACTTTCAACTTTTTTAATTTTATTTAAAATTTCTATGTTATACTTACTAGTTATTTAAACTAAGAGAATCTAAAGGAGAGAGGAATGCTTAAGAAAATACTAGTGGGTGCAGCATTAACTAGTGCAATGTTAGTGCAAGCAGGAACAATCAAGGTAGGTGCAATTGTAGCAGCAACTGGACCAGCATCATTTTTAGGGGACCCTGAATTAAAAACTCTACAAATGTATATTGAAAAGATCAACGCCAATGGTGGAGTGAATGGTGATACACTTGAATTAGTTCATTATGATAGTGCAGCTAATCCTAAAAAAGCGGTAACATTTACAAAAAGATTGATCCAACAAGATAATGTTGTAGCTATCATTGGTACTTCTGCATCTGGTTCAACACTTGCAGCTATGCCTTTTGCTCAAAAAGCAGAAATTCCAATGCTATCTATGGCAGGATCTATTAAAATCGTTGACCCAGTACAAAGTTATGTTTTCAAAATCGTAGCAACAGATAGAATGGCTTGTGAAAGAATCATGCAAGATCTAAAAGACAGAGGTTTGAAAAACCTTGCAATGATCTCTGGAAATGGTGGATTTGGTAAATCTATGCAAGCTCAATGTAAAGATGTAAGTTCTAAATATGGGATTAATATTGTTGCGGATGAAACATATGGTGCAAAAGATGCTGATATGACTGCACAATTAATTAAAATCAAAAACACACCAAATGTAGATGCAGTTTTAAATCCAGGTTTTGGACAAGGTCCAGCAATCGTAACTAAAAACTACAGACAAGTTGGATTAACGCAACCATTATACCAATCACACGGTGTTGCTTCTAAAAAATTTATTGAGATTGCAGGGGAAGCTGCAGAGGGTGTAAGATTAGTCGCTCCTCCAGTTGTAGTTGCAGATAAATTAGATGATTCAAATCCAATTAAAAAAGTATGTGTAGATTATAAAAATGCTTATGAAGCGAAATATGCTCCAGATAAAGTTGCAAGTTTTGGTGGACATGCATACAGTGCACTGCATGCCTTAGTTGAAGCTATTAAAATGAGTGGGTCAAGTGATCCAAAGAAAATCAGAGATTCTTTAGAACAATTAAAAGACTTTGTTGTAGTTGATGGAGTAGTAAATATGAGCTCTACAGATCACTTAGGTCTAGATACAAGTTCTGGTATGGTATTAATTGACATTAAAGATGGTGATTGGAGCGTAGTTAAATAGTGGCTGAACTATTTGGTTATCTACTTTCAGGGTTAACTGTAGGCTTTATCTATACTCTTGTAGGTATTGGATTTACAGTTATATACAATTCTAGCGGTATCATAAACTTCTCTCAAGGGGAGTTTGTGATGGCAGGAGGGATGTCTACTGTATTTTTATTATATGGTGGATTCTCTTTTGGTGCTGCATTTATTCTTGCAATATTAATCACTGCAATGATCTCTATTGTTTTATGGAAATTAGTTGATTTTTCTAAAGATGGTTCAACTATTTCATTGATCATTTTAACATTGGGGTTTGCAATATTTTTAAGAGGTGTCGCTCAAGTTGTCTTTGATAAACAACTACATACTATGCCATCACTCATTGGTGATGGAAGTATCAATATTATGGGGACTAACCTTACCTATCAAGCAATTCTTATTATGATTGTATCAACATTGATTGTTGTTGCCTTGTATTTCTTTTTCAAAAAAACAAAAACTGGAAAAGCAATGGTGGCAGTTTCAGACAATCCTGATGCAGCAAAATTAATGGGAATCAGCATCAAAAAAATTCTTGTATTAAATTTCACGATTTCAGCTTTTATTGCTTCTATTGGTGGAATTTTACTCACACCCATTACTTCAACCAATTATGAAGTGGGAATTATGTTAGGACTTAAAGGATTTTGTGCAGCGATCATTGGAGGACTTGGGAATCCATTTGGTTCAGTTGCAGGTGGCTTGATCTTAGGAATATTGGAAGCCCTGGTTGCAGGATATATCTCATCAGATTATAAAGATGCTGTAGCATTTATTGTATTGCTACTGATTTTATTCTTTATGCCTGGTGGTATCTTTAGTAACCTAAAAGCACAAAGAGTTTAGTATGATGAATAGATTAAATATCAATAAAGAGATCATACTATTATCGATCATATTAATTATCCTACCATTCACATTAAGTAATGAATTCTACTATGAAATAGCTATTTTGTCTATGCTCAATGCAATGATCTGTATTGGATTAAATTTATTGATGGGATATGCAGGACAAGTAAGTCTTGGACATGGAGCTTTTGCTGGAATGGGTGGATATATTAGTGCAATACTTGCCACTAATTACGAATTAAATCCTTTGCTAGCAATTTTTATTTCTATTGTAATTATGGGGATATTTGCTTTTATCATTTCAAAACCAATCTTAAAACTTCATGGGCACTATTTAGCTATGGCAACACTTGGAGTTGGGATTATCATCAATATCATTTTAAACAATGAAGCAGATCTCACTGGGGGAACTGATGGTATGAGTGTTGAAAGTTTTACAGTCTTTGGTTTTGGATTTGAAAATAGTTTTCAATGGTATATATTTATAGCTATACTTCTAGTCCTTACTATTTGGGCCTTTCAAAATCTTATTGATTCACCATTTGGTAGAGTTTTAAGAAGTTTACATGATAGTGAAAAAGCAGCAAGTTGTGTTGGGATCAATGTAGCCAATTATAAGAGTTATGTCTTTGTGATCTCAGTAGTAACTGCAACCATCGCTGGTAGTTTATATGCTTTTTTTTCTGGATTTATCTCACCTGTTGAAGCAGGATTCAATCACTCTATTGAATTAGTAGTTATGGTAGTTCTTGGAGGGCTTGGAAGATTATATGGAGCAGTCATAGGTGCAGTGATCCTCACAGTGATTCCTCAGCTTCTCACTGCATTTGAAGAATATGAAACAATGGTATTGGGAGCGATCATTATTTCTATTATGATATTTATGCCTAAAGGTGTTGCCTCAGTATATGATTTTATAAAGGAAAAGTTCAATGTTAGAAGTAACTAATGTAACAAAACGCTTTGGTGGATTAGTTGCTGTTGACAACTTTAGCTTCAAAGTAAAAAAAGGAACGATCCACTCAATCATTGGACCAAATGGCGCTGGAAAAACCACATTAGTCAATATGCTTACTGGAGTATATAAAATTGATGAAGGAACTGTATTTCTTGATGGTGGAGATATTACTAATTTAACCACAGATAAACTTGTACATAGAGGAGTTTGTAGAACATTTCAACACCTTGAAGTTTGTGGAAATATGACCTTAATTGAAAATGTAATGCTTGGATTTGATAAGTATATGAATAAAAATATCTTTAAATCTTTTTTTAGAAGTAGTGAAATTTTAACTGATGAAAAAAGATATTATGAAAGAGGTATGCATCTACTCGATCTTATTGGATTAGCTGATCTTGCTCATCAACAAGCCAAAAATCAATCATATGGTGTTTTGAAAAAACTTGAGATCATACGATCTCTTGCAACTAATCCAGAATTGATCTTACTAGATGAACCAGTAGCTGGATTAAACTCAAAAGAAACTGCAGAAGTATCAGAACTCATTAAAACTGTAGTTGCTGATGATGTAACAGTGATACTCATAGAACATGATATGAAAATGATTATGCAGATTTCAGATCATATCACCGTAATGAACTTTGGTAAAAAATTAGCTGAAGGAAAACCTCAAGAGATCGCAACCAATCAAAAAGTTATATCAGCATATTTAGGAGATCAATCATTCCATGGAAACTAATTCAAATACACTCTTAAAAATTGAAAATTTATGCTGTAATTATCAACAAATCATTGCTTTAGAAAATATTAATTTAGAAGTTGAAAAAGGGGAAATTGTTGCTTTAGTTGGAGCAAATGGTGCAGGAAAAACAACACTTTTAAGAACACTGTCTGCTCTGATTCAACCAGTAAATGGAAATATCATTTTTGAACACGAAGATATCACTAAAAAGAGTTCTTCTTATAGAGTAAAAAATGGTATCGCTCAAGTTCCTGAAGGACGAGGATTATTTTCTATTTTAAGTGTTGAAGATAATCTAAAACTTGGTGCTTATGTACGAGATGATGATCAAATTGAACATGACCTACATGAAATCTATACACAATTTCCAATTCTGGAAGAAAAAAAAGATCATTACGCGGGAACACTTTCTGGTGGTCAACAACAAATGGTTGCTGTGGGACGAGCACTTATGAGTCGACCAAAACTATTATTGCTTGATGAGCCTAGTATGGGATTGGCTCCAATTATCGTTGAAGATATTTTTAGAGCTGTTAAAAAACTTCAAGAATCAGGAACAACTATTTTTCTAGTAGAACAAAATGCTCATTTAGCCTTACAATTTTCACATCGAGCTTATGTATTAGAAAATGGTAAAATAGTCGCTTCAGGGGATTCAAAAGAGTTAATGCAGGACCCAAGGGTCAAAGAAGCATATTTGGGTGCTTAGTCATCTTCATTATAAACCTGCCCTACTTTAGGAATGGTTATAATGAATTGTGCTCCTGTGAACTCTTTCCCATCAATATTATAAGTGACATTTCGCGCTTCAATTTTTCCATCCATATGTTTTGTTATGATCTCATAAGACATAAACAATCCAATACCAGTTCCTTGGGCTTGGTGTTTTGTAGTAAAGTATGGTTCAAATATTCTCTTTAAATATTCTTCAGGGATTCCACCTGCATTATCTTTGATTCTTAATTCTAAACTATCCTCATTTGTTTGTGCTTCTATAAAAATATATCTAGGATTCACTTGATGCTCTTCTAGAGCATCTTTAGCATTGTTAAGTATATTAAGCACTACTTGCGTCAGCTCTGAATCATAACCATATACTTCACAATCTTCATCTATATTAATCTCAACTTTGATCTCGTGTTTTTTCAACATCCCCTCAATCAAAGAGATATTTCGTTCCATATTTTTATAAAGATTAAAAAGTGTTTTTCTCTTATCATCTTTAATAAAATCTCTAAAATCATCAATAGTTTGAGAGAGGTATTGTGCATTTTCATTAATATTATTACACAAATACATAATCTCTTCATCAGAAATATTTCCAAATTCTTTTTGAAATTTGATTCCACTTGCATTCAATGAAATTACTGATAATGGCTGCCTCCATTGATGGGCAATATTCCCAATCATTTCCCCTAATGCTACCATTTTAGATTGTTTGATCAACATATCTTCTTTATCTTTGAGCTCAGTCATATCCAATACAGTTGATACTCTATATTCGTTATTGATCCCTTTATAATTTTGCCCTTTTACTAACATAGGGAATTGAGTTTTATTTGATTTAAGCCCCATTACTTGATACGGTTCAGTAATTGTTTTACTACAATTTTCTTTTACTGTATTCATACAATCTTTGAAAATTAGATCCTTTAATTTTAACCCTACCATCTCATCTTTGTTAGCATAGCCAAATATTTTTACCGCTTGTTCATTCACTTTAAAACAGACACCTTGTTTATCTAATAATAAAATTCCTTCCATTGTTGAATCAAGAAGATGTTGTATCTCATTATATGCTTCATTGGCTTGAATTTCAGCTTTTTTACGAAGATTCACTTCATAAGAGAGTTTTCGAATCCAAATAATAAATACAATAAATAAAACAAGAATAGGAACTGCAAATTGTAATAAGGTTTTAATATTGATCTTTT
Organism: Arcobacteraceae bacterium; assembly: GCA_050304095.1. Taxonomy (GTDB): domain Bacteria; phylum Campylobacterota; class Campylobacteria; order Campylobacterales; family Arcobacteraceae; genus JAYEFX01. The sequence continues at coordinate 21,077 of JBNLDA010000007.1, forward strand.
CTTCAACTTTAATTGAGATCCATTTATTAATAATATCTCGTTGAACACTAGGATCCATGGTATTAATGGCTTTATCTAAAATCTTGTTCAAAATCGGTTCATCATTTCTTGAACCAATTCCCAATTCCCAATTTTGATCAAACTTTCCATTGATCTTGAGTTCACCTACAAAATCTTTTTGGATTAAGTAACCCAGACCTGACAATGATCCTATAGCTCCATACGCTTTTTTATTTCTAACTGCCTCAAGTGCTTTGGTACTATTTTCAACTTCAAGTATATTGATATTTGGATACTTCGCTCTTAATACTTCTAAAATAGCATACCCTTGCACTCCTATAAGTTGTTTATCCAAAATATCTTTTATATCTCCAACAAATGGCTCATCAAGTCTTGTTGCAATCACTAAAGGGATGTTCAAATATGGCTTTGTAAAGTCCATATACTTTAATCTCTCAGGAGTACTCATAGCAAGTGAATAGATATCACAAGTTCTATTTTTAGCATATTCTATACTTTGCATCCAATTTTGAGTTATAACAGCTTTAAATGGAATTCCGATTTTTTGCTCTAATATTTTTAAATAATCAGCACTCATCCCTATATGTTTTCCATTTTCTATTTTTTCAAATGGAAGCCAATCTGGATCAACACACATTTTGATCTCTTTTTTATTAGCTAAATAAGCGAGTTCTTCATTCGTAAATAAATTTCTATCTTCAAAACTATTTGGATCATATATAATATCTTCTAAAGAATAATCATAATCTCTTTTTAATCCAAGAAGTCTAAAGGTATTGTCAATCTCTCTTAATCGAATTGGTTCGATCTTTCCTAATTGATTAAAATCTCCATTAGGAAGTGCAAGTTTTTTTAGACTATTAGCTTCAAATAGTAAATGATCTTTTGTTTTGTTTTGCGTATTGTATTTATTTAAGATCAGATCAACTGTTTCATCAATATGTTTAAATGCATATTCCCAACCTTTCATTGATGCTTTATAAAAACCATGCACCAAATGGGGATCATTATGAAATAATGATTTTCTTGTAAATAAGATATCATCATAAAAGTCAAAACCATAATCTTTTGGATCAAATATAACTGATTCATACCCTTTTTGTTTTAATAAATAAGGTTCATTAGAAATATAAGAACTTACAAAATCAGTTTTTTTATTGATAAGATCATCTAGATTAAAACTATGCCGTATCAACTTAAAACTATTTTGTGTCAAATGTTCTGCTTTTAACATTGCGTTAATTGAGGCTGTCAATGCAAAATCATGATCTGGCATCATAATCGTTTTTCCAACTATATCATCTAAAGTTTTGATACTACCATCATTAAGTGCTTGTAAAATATAAGGGGAAGATTGAAAGATTGCGGCTAATAAATAAATATTTTTATCTGCTTCAAGTATTAAAGATGATCTTCCAACTGCAAAATCAACATCTTGTTGAATTACACTATTTATAGGTTGTGTATTTGATTGAAATTCATTAATAGTAACATCAATTCCATACTCTTTATAATACCCTTTTTCTTTAGCTACGTAATATCCAGCAAATTGAAATTGGTGTTTCCATTGTAGTTGTAAAACTACTTTTTTAATGTTGTTTTCTTGAGCATTGAGTTGAATAGTACAAACTATAAAAAGTAATAATAAATAGATAACCCTGAACATGGTGAAGATTATATCTAAAATAGTATAAAAATAATAACTTTTTTATAAAAAATGGGTTCAGCAATTTATCTGTGAACTTTAGATATAATCGCGACAATAAATTATATGAGGTAAACGAATGAGTGAAAAATATGATCCAAATAGCGTAGAAGATAGTTACTATAAAATCTGGGAAGATAGAGGCTATTTTGAAATTGATGGAAACAAAAATATTCAAGAGGATGGCAAAAACTTTGCAATTATGATGCCACCGCCAAATGTCACTGGAAGCTTACATATAGGACATGCATTAACCTTTACTTTACAAGATATCATCACTCGATATAAAAGAATGGATGGATATAAAACCCTATGGCAACCTGGAACAGACCATGCAGGAATTGCAACACAAAATGTAGTTGAGAAACAACTATTGGCTGAAGGTACCACTAAAGAAGAACTAGGTCGTGAAGCATTTTTAGACAGAGTTTGGAAATGGAAAGAGTATTCTGGTGGAACGATTGTACATCAAATGAGAAAACTTGGCGTATCTCCAGCTTGGAGTCGTGAACGATTTACAATGGATGATGGACTTAAAGAAGCAGTAAAAGAAGCTTTTGTTCATCTCTATAATGAAGGGATGATTGTACAAAACAACTATATGGTTAACTGGTGTACCCATGATGGTGCATTATCAGATATTGAAGTCGAACATGAAGAGATAAATGGAAAATTCTATCATATGAATTACCATTTTGCTGATGGAAGTGGATATATTACAGTTGCCACCACACGTCCAGAAACATACTTTGGAGATACAGCGGTTATGGTGCATCCAGAAGATGAAAGATATACCAATATTATTGGAAAAGAAGTAATTCTTCCATTAACAAATAGAAAAATCAAAATCATTGCAGATGAACATGTTGATAAAGAGTTTGGAACTGGAATTGTAAAAGTAACTCCAGCACATGATCCAAATGACTACGAAGTTGGGAAAAGACATGACCTTGAATTCATCACTTGTTTTGATGAAAAAGGGATATTAAACGAATATTGTGGGGAGTTTGCTGGACTTGAAAGACTTGAAGCTCGACCAATTATCGTAAAAAAACTTGAAGAAGAAGGGTTCATTGTAAAAATCGAAGAGCATACTCATCAAGTTGGACACTGCTATAGATGTAAAAATATTGTGGAACCATATATCTCAAAACAATGGTTCGTACGAAGTGAAGTGGCAAAAAGTTCAATTGAAAAAACTTATGCAGGGGAAACACAATTTCACCCATCACATTGGTTGAATTCATATAGAGCATGGATGGATGAATTAAGAGATTGGTGTATTTCAAGACAGCTTTGGTGGGGGCATAGAATTCCAGTATTTACTTGTGACGATTGCGGTAAACAATGGGCAGATAAAGAGGATGAGCCAGATGCTTGTCCACACTGTGCAAGTAAAAACTATACACAAGATCCAGATGTACTTGATACTTGGTTCTCTTCAGCACTTTGGGCATTTTCACCTCTTGGTTGGGGGAATAATGGGAAAATGAATGATCGTTTCAATGACACAGATTTAGCAGATTTTTATCCAAATTCGTTACTGATCACTGGATTTGATATTATGTTCTTCTGGGTAGCTCGTATGATGATGATGGGTGAACACTTTAAAGGAGAATTACCATTTAAAGATATTTATATGCATGCACTTGTTCGAGATGAACATGGGGCAAAAATGTCTAAATCAAAAGGAAATGTAATCGATCCATTGGATATGGTTGAAGAACATTCTGCTGATATTATTCGATTCACTTTAGCTTATTTAGCAGTGCAAGGAAGAGATATTAAGCTGGGTGCAAAAAATTTAGAGCAATTTAGAAACTTTACGAATAAACTTTATAATGCAAGTAACTTCTTACAACTCAATGTTGATACATTTGAAGATCTTAATAATATTGAAATTAAAACCGATCTTGGTCTATATATGCAAAGTAGACTCTCAACTGCAGTTGATGAGATCAGAGAAGCACTTGATGCATATAAATTCAATGAAGCTGCATCAATTTTATATAGATTTGTTTGGAACGAATT
>JBNLDA010000008.1:0-24777 GCA_050304095.1 Arcobacteraceae bacterium
TGATGAGCAAAAAATTTGTGTTAAAGCAATATGTGGGACTTCTATTGGTTCCATTATAGGCACTTCCTATGCTTGTGGAGTTAAACCAAAAGATCAATTAGAATTATTCAAATCAGATGCGTTTAAAGAGATATTTTCATTTAATTATTTCAATAAATCACTTTATTCAATTAATAAAAATGCTGATATATTAGATCAATTATTACCTGAAACCTATTTGGAAGATTTGAAAATACCTGTGTATCTGAGCGCCGTTGATCTTAATACTGGAAATAATATCTATTTTTCCAAAGGAAATATCATTGAAGTATGCTTAGCATCTTGTGCTCTAACACCATTATTCCCACCTGTTGAATTTGAAGATTATTTGTTAGTTGATGGTGGAGTGATTGATCATATGCCAATTGAACCATTAAAGCAGTATACTCATCCAATTGTGGGAGTGAATTTACATCCAGTGAATAAACAAGAACACAATAATAGTTTTATACAAAATATCAAACGGGTATTATTTTTGAATACGTATGGAAATATATCCTATACCAAACGATTTTGTGATGTTTATATTGCAACGGATTCAATCAGTAAATATTCTATCTTTTCATTCAAGAATTTTGATGAACTTTTTGAATTAGGTTATAGTGAAGCGAAGAATTTATTAAAAATTTAATACACTACACGTATGAATACTACAAATAAAAAAGTTGCTATCATTGGTGGTGGTGCATCAGGAATGATGTGTGCTCTTAGTGCAAAAAACCAAAATCCAGATCTAGAAATTACAATTTTTGAAAAAAATGAGAAACTTGGTAAAAAAATTTTGGCAAGTGGAAATGGGCGTTGCAATATCATTAATACTAGTTTTGACCATACTAATTATATTGGGTCTGATTCGTCTTTTATAAACAAAGTATTTGAACAATTTTCATTTAAAAAATTTCAAGAGTTTTGTTATCAGATCGGTTTAGTTTTGGATATTAAAGAGGATGGAAAGTGTTATCCTTTGAACAATGAAGCAAAATCAGTTGTATCTTTATTTGAAAAAGCATTAGAAAAAAATAGTGTTGATATCAAGTGCAATCATGAAGTGCAATCAATTGAACAAAAAGAAGAAAATTTTTATATTGATGGTGAACCTTTTGATGTGGTGGTGATTAGTTCAGGTTTGGGGGCTGCGAGTCAATTAGGTAGCAGTGAAGATGGACTTGCTTTTGCACAGATTTTGCAACATGAAGTGATCGAAACATATCCGGCACTCGTAGGATTGGAAGTGAGTGGAGATAAACACAAGAGTTTTTTTGGAGTCAAAACTTTTGCAATTGTACAATTGTTTATTGATGGAAAAATGATCGAAGAAGTAAGCGGAGATATCCTTTTTACAAAATATGGCGTCTCTGGATTTACTATTTTAGATATTAGTTCAATAGCTTCAAAAGCTTTAAAAAATTCTCAAAAGGTTTCAATCAATATAAACTTATTGCCACAATTTGAAAGAAAAGAGATACTCTCTCTTCTTAAAAAAGTTGATAATGATCTTACTTCTCTTATTCCATTGAAATTAATTCCACTTATTATTGATCCTAGCATTAAAAAGATGGTACATAATCTTCAAAATTTTGAATTTGAAATATGTGACACGCATGGTTTTAAACATGCTGAAGCAAGTGGTGGTGGAGTAAAAACAGATCAAATAAACCCAAATAGTATGCAATCAAAAAAAATAAAGAATCTTTATTTTATTGGGGAAGTTTTAGATGTCGTAGGGCAAAGAGGGGGATATAATTTTGCTTTTGCTTGGGCTAGTGGATATAAAGCAGGAAAGAATTTAGCTCTTTAATAGAGGTAATCTTACTTCAAACACAGCACCATTATCTTGGTTATAGGCTTCAATGGTTCCATTTTGATTTTCTATGATTTTTTTAGCAATATTCAGTCCAATTCCCATCCCTTTATGGCTTTTTGTAGTCACAAATGGATCAAATATTTTTTCTAAATGTTCCTCAGTGATCCCACCAGCATTATCTTTAAATAGAATGATGATTTGATCAAATTCACTTGATATATTTATTGAAAAAGCTCTTTTATCGTAGTCTTCGATACTTTCTAATGCGTCTAAAGCATTATTGATTATGATGATCCATACTTGTTCTATTTTCTGTCTTTGTACATTTGATATTAAAGTAATGTGATTTTTCGGAATATCAGGTTCAAAAGGTTTATCATTGATAGTAAGACGTACAGTTTGTTCAACTCTTTTGTGACCTAAATTCAGGGCAATTAAAATTGTTTCAAATATATTGGTTGCTTGTTTTTCTTCATTTGGATTATCCGAGGATACTTCACGCATACTTTGAATGATGTTTTCAATTCTTGCAATCCCTGAGTGAATTAATTTGATATCATTTAAAAGAGATTCTTTAATATCAAATTGAGTATCATTGATATCCTCTTCCATCATCTCCAAATTTCCTTTGATATAGGTTAAAGGGGTATTGATCTCGTGAGTAACACCAGCAGCCAATCGTCCAATGGAACTTAATCTTGCATTTTGAATTTTTTCATTATAGGCAATTTGTTGTATACGAGTATTTTTCGCGACCTCTTTTTTTACTTTTGTTTTGAGTTTTTTATTGAGTTGCTGCAAGCGTCTTTTGTCTTCTAAAGAGTTGATAACGACCACGATACTCTTTTCATCAGGTAAAAGTTGCATCGAAATACTCACAGGAATATGATTCCCATTTTTATGCTTACATAAAGTTTCTATATCCTCAACAGATCCGTAGGTCATTGTTGAATTAAATGCTTTTCTAATGGTTAACTTTTGAGAGTCTATTGCTGCTTCAAAAATACTCTTTCTTAGCATCTCAAATTTTGTATGTCCAAATAACTCACTACATGCTTTATTAACATCTGTAAATTCCCCATCAGTATTAATCATTACAATACCATTTTGAGTAAAATTAAAGACTGCTTGATATTGCCGTATCTTGTAAAGCAGATGGATATTTATTTTTTTTCTGGTGTAATTGATAAATAAAGTTACTCCTAGAGAAAAAACAAGTATTATAAAAACTATGAATAGATAATTGTAATTAATTGCAAAATATTCAATTAAAAACGTGTAGAGCACTAAGGCAAAAAATATAGTTAGAAACAACCGTTTCTTAAATGATATATCGATTTTTGGCAAGAGGATTTATCCTTTGAGTACCTCTTGCACCTTTTCTTCTAAAGCTTGCAAAGATTGAAATGGTTTCATTAAATAATGTGTTGCACCATGTTTATGTGATTTTAAGACTCTATCAAGAGTTGAATAGGCTGTCATCATGATTACTTTTTGGTTAGGTTGCTTTTCAATCAATTTCTCTAGTACCTCTACCCCATTCATTTGAGGCATCATAATATCAAGCAATACAAGATCATAGCTATCATCAAATTGCTCTAAAGCTATCAGTGGATTTGAAAAAGTGATCACTTGATAATTTTCTTTTTTCGATAAATATCTATCGATCATGTGAAGGATTTCTGTTTCATCATCTATAACAGCAATTTTATATTTTTTATCCATATTATTTTTCCTTTGTATTTTTATCGAACAATACTTTTGCCGCTTGGTGCATGATTTGATGGTTTTTTTCTTTTAGCATATTATCTAATATCTCAAATACCTCTTGACTAGCATGTTCTATATTTTCTACTTTACGTTCAATCAGTTCTTTTGAACAAGTAACTGAAGAGTGTGCACACTCTTGAGCTAAAGCATTTGCTTCATCATGAACAATTTGGTGCGGTCGATCTAGAGATCGATAAGAAGCAGTTGAGCTAAATTCCTCTTTACCAAGTCCATTTGTATACCATTTTCCTAGTCTACACATTGTATGTGAAGTTGCGTTGAAATTACTTTCTTCTCCAAAGATTAATTGGTAGAGATTATTTTTATAGATTACGTGATCTAGTTTTGCTAAGTTAACGAAAATCTTATTGCTAATTGAATCAACTTCGTAAACACTTCTATTGGCATTTTTTTGGAATACTTGCATTAGATTGCTTAGTTCGTCAACTCTTGTTTTCGTTTCTACTACTACTTTAGCAACCACATCAGAACTTTTTTTCATACGTGCTGTTTCTTCTTGGATAGATTCTACGACAGCTTTAATCTCTTTAGCTGCTTCAGCAGATCTACTAGCTAAATTTCGCACTTCTTGTGCAACAACAGCAAATCCCTTTCCAGCTTCACCTGCAGTGGCTGCTTCAACAGCTGCATTAAGTGAGAGAATATTTGTTTGGAATGCAATTTGATCAATCACTGTAATGGCATTGGCAATATCATCACTTTTATCTACCAATGTACTTACAATTTCATGCTCAGTGTTGATTTGTTCATTGAGGTTTGTGGTATCTGAAACAATATCATGAGTAAGATTAAGACCTTTGGTTGAACCATCTGCAGTTGATTTAGATTCTTCCGCCATTGATTTGAGTTGTTCTAGAAGCTCTAAATAAACATTTTGAGTATCCCCTAAAGAATGATTGATATTGATGTTGTGCTTATGTAATAATCCATCTTCTTTATTGTCATGAATAGAGGTTTTACGTAAATTAACAATGGTAAAATCTTCAAATTGAAAATAATTAACTTTTGCTTCACAATCATCAAGGACTATAAAACCTTCCTTATTTCTAACTGTTTCAAAAAAGATTTTTTGGTGATTTGAGTCTATATTTTTCTTTGCAAGGGCACTTTGAAAAACAATATTTTTAGAACTATCTAAGATTACTATTGCTTCTTGTTGAACACTATCTAGCCCTTTTTTAAATAGTGTGATTTCTTTTTGCAGTAGGTCAATTGCTGTTGTATCTTGTAATTGAGTTTCTAGTTTGTCAATAGTGTTGTCTTGTTCGGCAAGTTTTTTTTGTAGGTTTTCTACTTCTTGCTGTAAGCGTCTAATCTCTTCATTCTCTTTATTACAATTCCCAAAAAACATATATTTAACCTCAAAAAATAAAATTTAATTATAGTACTAAAAGTTTATTATAAAAATACTAAAATATGGAATAATAATGTTATTTTTTGACTTAACAAAAAATAGTGTATAATTGAAAATATCCTTACACAAAGAAAAAATATGTCAAAAGATCAATGGGAAATAAAAAATACACCAGAACATAATAGGTTTTTAAAGGTTCGGCATCTATTAAATGATAAAGAATATGATGATTATAACTTTTTGCTGGTCATTACACACAAATACAATACCAATGATGATATTTTGTTCCCGATGCCTCAAACTATAGCGTTTATTAATGGTTTTGAGGAGTATATTTTGGAAGATAATAAATTATTTGTATATATTGCTAGTGATATGAATAATGGAGCAGTCAATCTGTATGGTTATGTCCAAGATCATAATGTTGCAATACATCATTGTATAGAATATTTTAAAAAATATCCAGATCATAAAATAGATTTTCATTTGCAAAATGATCCATCATGGACACTGTTTTCACAATTGAAAGATTTATAATCGTTTCGTTATAATACCCACAATAAAGCATATAAGGCATAGTATGAAAAATAAATTTGATTCTACAATATTTGAAAATATACAAGGTGATATAAATGCTATGCAATATCTCAATACATTGTTAAAAGAGCATCCATTGTCACTTTTAGGAGATAATACATTATGTTCATCTAAATTTACTCAAGAGAATATTTTTGGTCAAAGTGAACATTTTATGATGTTAGAAAACGATATGTTCGCTTCTTACACGGTGGCCCTAGATGATGTAGCAATGATCAATAAACAACAACAGATTCAAACTGAATATATCTTACAATATTTAAATGCTCCAATGGAGAGTCTTTTTCATGCAATGCTACCCTTTACATTTGTTCAAAACTGTTCATTAACTTCGGTAATGACGATTAGTCATTTGGATAATAGTTCAGCTTTATTTGAACAGTTTTATGGATCTAATGTTTTAGTAGTACCGTATGCCAATATTAATTTTGATTTTATCCAAAGTATCAAAAAAGCGTTGGAACATTTGGATATTAATAAACTTGATGCAATTATTATTGAAAAATATACTGTGATTACTTTTGGAAATAGTGTTCAACAATGCTACGAAAAAATTCTTAAACTAGAAAATATCGCTAGTGAGTATTTGATCAAAAATGGGGCAGTGATTTGTGGAGATGAGATTGAGCGAACAAATAAGTCTTTATTGGGTTCAATTTCAGATATATTTGAAAAAGCAAGTAATTGTATATTAGATGTATATAAAGGGAAAAACAAAGAGATACCTTTACAAACCAATCTAGAGATTTTTGCCTATTTACGAAAAAAAATCAGTGATTATAGTTCAAGAGCTATTTTAGCTAATCTTGATGAGAGTAAAAAATCAGTGCACTTTTCCAATACGCCAGAATTAAAAGAGTTATTGAGTCAAACCGCATTAACAGTAAATAGTGTGGTTGAATTAAATGCCCATGCAATGTTAATTGAAGGTGATACTACCGGATCTATTACCAATTACGTGAAACAAGAAGGTGATGATTATATGATCCCCTCGTGGGCTGTTTGGGAAAATTTTGGAACAATCACTTTTGCAAATGAACCATTGAGACTGACGAAAAGAAAACAGCTTGTTTCAAATACGATTGGAGCCATCTTAAAGATCAGTACATTTCAACCATATAAATCATTTTCAAATAATGAGATAGAGCAAATTCAAAGTAATGAATATATTTTTGAAGATGAAGAGTTGTTGTATACTGGAAAAATTGCAATAGTAACTAATAGCAATAATAATATGGGAGAACAAATTGCTCAAAAATTTGAGGATTTGGGGGCAGTCGTAGTACGACTAGAACAAGAAGCTGATCTTGATAAAAACATCACTCAAACGATCAAAGACTATGGTGGTATTGATATTGTTATAAGTAATCCTAAGAAAGTACAAGAACAAAGATCATTCCAGCAATGTATGCAAGATGAATTTGATTCGCATAAAAATCTGCTTGATTTGACTTTACCATTTTTAAAATTGGGAATCGATCCTACGTTTGTATACCTGAGTTATACCAATAAAGAAAGTGCTGGATGTGCAACAGCAAATGCAGCGATGCAAACATATACGAAATCAATAGCAGCAGATTTAGAAGAATATGGGATAAGAATTAATTGCATCTTATCAAATGATGCAGTGCAAACCAATAGTGAAGATGTGGCTCAAGTATTGGGATCACTTTGTTCAAATGATTTTGCCAAAACAACTGGAACAACAATTATTGTTGATGGGGCTAGGAATCTACAAGTAGGATGAAAATCTCAGTCAATGATCCATGCCCATGTGGCAGTAAACAAAAATATAAAAGATGTTGTCAACCCTATCATAAGGGCTCATCCGCAAGAGAGCCTTTACAATTGATGAGGTCAAGATATAGTGCGTATGTGTTGGGATTGGCAAAATATATTATTAAAACGACTCATAAAGAAAATGTAGATTTTCGCACTGATATTTTAGCTTGGGAAGAAGATATAAAAGATTTTATTCAAAACACTCAATTTGAAGGTTTAACAATTTTAGATCATTATGATAATATAGTTGTTTTTAAAGCCCATATGAAACAGCAAGGATTGGATGTTTCATTTATTGAAAAAAGTGAATTTATATATGAAAATGGGAAATGGTATTATTTGAAAGGGGAATTTATACGTGACAAATGAAGAGATAAAAGAACAGGTTAGTCCACAAATGACAAATGAGATCTTGGATCATATGATGCATCCAAGAAATTATGGAAATTTGGATGATCTAAATTGTGCAGGTGTAGCATACGATGAGCAAACCAATGAGTTCGTTTCAATGTATATGAAAGTGATTGACGAGAAAATCGAGGATATTTCATTTGGAACCAATGGGTGTACCGATACAGTGGTTGCTGGGTCAATTTTCACAGAGATGATCAAGGGGGATTCTTTAGAAAATGCAAAAATTGCTCTGGATAAAATGATGAAAAAACTAGAAAATGCTCCAGAACAATTAAGAATTTGCTCTACTATGGTACTACTTAGTTGTGAAGCGTGTATTCAAAATCATCGCAATAGACTTGAGGGAATTGAAGCTGAATTATTTAAAATCAGTATGCAAGAGAGCTGTCAAGGAGTAGAAGCAAAAGGGGAAGTACAAAATGACTAAAGAACTCTTTCGAACTAAACATGAGCTTTGGCTTAAAATGCTTTATACCTCATTTGCAATACAAGATCCAAAAGTAAAAGATACTCTTTATGATTTTTCAAATATTTTATTTCGACATTTAAAATGGATTGCTCAGGAATTAAAAGCAAATGAGATTCAATATGATTATGATAAATATGGGATAGAAATAGAGAAGAAAACCTATTTTCAATATTATGAATATCTTATTAATGAGATTCAATTGATGATGAAACATTATGATCAATCACCATTATACGCTCGAATGATCAGTGATGAATATTTTATGATTGAGACTTTACTTGGATTTTTGAAGCTTGGACGTGAAGATAGAACTGTTAGTGCATTTAATAAAGAGCGAAAATATGAGAATAAAAATCTTGATCAAAAACAAACAGATGCATTAACCTATTTTCTTTTTGAGGAAAGCTATAAAGAGTATGAGCTTATTATGGTTTATTTTTATATGCAGAACTATACAGATAATTTGACACTTTATAATGTATATCAAGATTTGATCGATGAATCACACTATCATTTAAAATGTTTTGGAAATATGCTTTCAAAAATGGGATTACTTAATATTCCTCGAACGATCATTAAAGAGTTATATCAAACAACTGATGTAAAACAATTTATGCTTGATGGAATTGAAGAGGAAAAAAGTGCTAAAGAGATGTGTTTACAATTAGCGCGAGATGTCAATGATGAGGAGCTTGGAAAATTCTTTGAATTTATAAATTTTCAAGAAAATTATCATATAGAGTTAATGCAAAAGGCATTGGTAGTTCTTGATTAATGAACCTTTTTTATTCATTACTGGAAAAAACTGAAGGAAAGATTCTCTTAACAGGGATTTTTCTCATTGTTGCAGTTTTTGTAACTCTTGGTTTTGGATATTTTATCGATCAACAAAGAGCTTCATTGTGGGCCATGATGATCATAACCAATGTAGTGGTGGGGCGAGTGCCTTCACTCTCACTGGGATATGCATCCAATGGAAGTCATATTGATGTGGTATTAGCTAATTATACAGCTGAAATTATATTAGTATTGATCCTTTATCCACTTTTTGTAATGAGTTTAAAAAACCTGATGCATATCAATTGGTTGGATAAATATTTTACCAAAGTGATGAACTATCAAGAGGAACATAAAGAATTCTTTGATAAATATGGCAAAATAGGTTTATTTTTATTTGTCTTTATTCCTGTATGGTTCACAGGACCCATCGTGGGATCCATGATCGGATATATTTTACATATATCACATTATAAAACAATCATTATTATTGCAATTGCAACACTTTTTGCCATGACCCTTTGGGGATTATTTTTGCAAGAAATTATAGGATTTTTAAAACTTTTTGATCCAATTCTTGTTATTGGGATTATTGTAATTGCTGTGATTGTTTATTTTATTGTAAGGAAAACAAAACAATGAAAATTTTATTAGCTCCAGCAGAAACAAAACTCTCTGGTGGAAATGGAGCAGTATTCAATAAGAATAATTTCGTTTTTCCAGAACTATTTGAGAAACGACAAGAGATAGTTGATATTTATGAGCACTTGATTTTAAATAGTACAATTGAACCATTAAGTAATTGGTTTGGGCTCAAAAAAGAATCAGAAGTGATTAAATATCAAACTTCTGTGAAAAACGCCCCTACCATGAAAGCTATTCAGCGTTACACTGGAGTTGCCTTTGATTATCTAGGGTACAACGATCTAGATCAAAATGCACAAAATTATTGTGATGAAAATGTGATTCTATTCTCAAATCTTTTTGGACCAATATTAGCCAAAGACCTTATTCCTGATTATAAATATAAACAGGGAGCAAAATTACCCAATATGGTCGTGGAAAAATTTTATAAAGAGCATTTCAGTGATGCCCTTGATGAATATTTACAAGATGATATTATTGACTTAAGAGCTGGATTTTATGATAAATTTTATATTCCAAAAGGAAAATTTGTTACAATGAAATTTATCAAAGATGGTAAAGTAGTGAGTCATTGGGCAAAAGCATACAGAGGATTGATTTTGAAACATATGGCTATGAATACTATTACTTCAATAGATCAATTGATGAAGATGCCAATGGATGGATTGGTCATTAGTGAGATCAAAGAGATCAAAAATAAAAAAGAATTTATATATAATATAGTGGAATAGCATATGCCTCGTAGAATGTTTTATAATAAAAGTATCAATAAATTCAACCGAATTAGTTTTTTCTTCGCATTTTTATTGACCCTTCTTATTATAATTTTAGTTGTATCCAATGCCTATATGGAATATCAAACTGAAACTGAAAAAATTGAAAAAGACTATTATGCCTCACAAAAAGAGTTTATTAAAAAAGAAACCCAAAGAGCTTTAAAATTCATCCAATATAAATACAATAAAGATAGAAATGTCAAATCGCTTAAAGAATTGCAACAAGAGATCATTGATGCAATTGAACAAATGAGAAATGATAGAGATGGTACTGGATATGTATTTATTTATGATTTCAATGGAATTAATATTGCTGATCCTATTTTAAAACAAAATGCTGGAAAAAATCTTTTGCATTTTACTGACCCAAATGGAAAAAAAGTGATTTATGAGCTTATTGAAATCTCTAAAAAACCTGATGGTGGGTATGTTCAATATGTTTGGAATAAACCAACAACTAACACACTAGCGCCTAAAATATCGTATGCAAGTTCATTTAAGCCTTGGAATTGGATGGTGGGAAGTGGTATTTATCTAGATGAAATTGAAAAAGTTTTAAAACAAAAGAAAAATGAATATAATGAAAAGGTTATTACCTATATTGTACAAATTCTAATGTTGGCTGCAATTTTATTTATTAGTGGTATGATGATTTATCAATATTTCACCATGCTGATTCAAAATGATATTGAAAAGATCCGTTTAGCTTTGAATGAATTTAGAACAATCAATATTGAAAAGGTTACTTTTACTGAATTTCAACAAGTCTCAACGCATATCAATAACATGATCATTCAACTAAAAGAATTGAATGCCCATCTGGAAGAAAAAGTTGAAGAGAGAACTAAAGAGTTGAAAGAATCTGAACAGTTTGCATTGAACTTAGTGGAGGCACAAGATAAGTTTATCAAAAATGCTATTCATGAGATCAATACTCCATTGAGTATTATTATAGCTAATGTGGATCTCTTTAAACTCAAATTCCAAAACAATAAATATCTTTCTAAAATTGAAGCAGGGTCTAAGATTATCCATAATATCTATAATGATTTATCCTATTTAGTAAAGAAAGATAGAATAGAATATCCTGCAACCAAGATAAATTTATCAGAATTCTTAGAATTTAGAATTGACTTTTTTGATGAGATTGCTAGCGGTAATCACTTAAAGATCAATTCAATGATAGAAAAAGATATTTATATTGAGTTCAATGATACCCAATTACAAAGAATTTGCGATAATTCATTGTCTAATGCGATAAAATATAGTTATGATGATACAACGATCCAAGTAATGGTTTATAAAGAAGAGAACAATATTTGTATGGAATTTCATAATAGTGGAGATACGATTCACGAACCATGTAAACTTTTTGAACGATATTATAGAGAAAATGAAGCAAGAGGCGGATTTGGAATAGGACTTAATATCATCCAAGAGATTTGTGAGAAGACAGATGTTGAGGTAAAGGTCACTTCACAAGATCATCAAACGATGTTCAAATATATATTTCATACCTAATTTATGCTATTTGAATGCTACACTAGGTATAATAATTCTTTAAAGTATAATAATTGGGGTTGAGAGTTGAAAATTTTATTGCTTGAAGATGAATTGATGTTGCAAAGTTCTATTGCAGAGTATCTTGAAACTTTAGGACATGAGTGCGATGTATATAGCGATGGAGCAAAAGCAAAAGCAGCTCTAGAAGATACATTATTCGATTTATTGATCTTTGATATTAATGTTCCACAGCTTGATGGATTAAGCTTATTGAAACAACTCAATACCAATAATTGCTTTACTCCGGTGATCTTCATCTCTGCACTTATTGATATAGAAAGTATTACGAATGCTTTCACTTTAGGCGCTGCAGACTATATCAAAAAACCTTTTCATCTTAAAGAACTTGGTCTGCGAGTTCAAAAAATATCTAAGGATATTGATGATGGGAAAAGACTTCATATAATACTCAGTACTAATTATAGTTATGCAAAAGATAGTGGAGAACTACTTTATAACAAACAAGCTCAAACACTTACAAAAAAACAATATGACATTATTCAGTGTTTATGTAAAAACATTGGTACGATTATTTCAGTAGATATCTTGCGAGAATATGTCTGGGAAGGTGAGCCAGTCAGCGATGCTACGATTCGTACCGAAATTAGCCGCCTTAGACGAGTACTTAAAGAAGACTTTATACAAAACCATAAAGGGATGGGGTATAAAGTAGAAAGATTTATCGCTTCAGTGTAACAAAAATACACATATAACAAATTTTTATACTAAATAGTTACCAATATATTACAATGCTATGTTCTTGCTATTTTGCGAATTTAATATTAGACTGTTCATTAATTGACGACAATTTGAAAAGGAGTTCCAAATATGGATGCACAAAAAGCACAAGAGTATTGGAGAGAAAACATCTCGACAATTATTAAGCTTTTAATTGTTTGGTTTATTGTTTCACTTGGTTGTGGAGTATTATTTATCGATCAATTAAATGCTATTGAGATTAGTGGAGTTAAATTAGGTTTCTGGTTTGCTCAGCAAGGTTCAATTTATGCATTTGTTATACTTATCTTCGTATACGTAAAACAAATGGCTAAAATTGATGAAAAATACGGTGTGGATGAGTAGGATAGCGGTATGGAATTACAAAGTTTAATTTATTTATTTGTTGGTATTACATTCGCGATCTACATCGGTATTGCGATTTGGAGTAGAGCGGGTTCTACAAAAGAGTTTTACGTTGCTGGTGGGGGAGTTCCTCCTGTAGCAAACGGTATGGCAACAGCAGCAGACTGGATGAGTGCGGCGTCATTTATTTCACTTGCTGGTATCATCGCATTTAAAGGATCTGATGGTGGTGCTTACCTTATGGGTTGGACTGGTGGTTATGTTCTATTAGCATTATTACTTGCTCCATATTTGAGAAAATTTGGTAAATTTACTGTTCCAGATTTCGTTGGTGACAGATACTACTCTGATGTAGCTAGAACAGTTGCTGTTGTAGCGGTTATTTTCGTATCATTTACATACGTTGCTGGTCAAATGAGAGGGGTTGGGATCGTTTTCTCAAGATTCCTTCAAGTTGACGTTAACACTGGTGTTATTATCGGTATGGCAATCGTTTTCGTTTACTCTGTTCTTGGAGGTATGAAAGGGATTACTTATACTCAGGTTGCACAATATGTAGTTATGATTTTTGCATTTACAGTTCCTGCAATTTTCTTATCACTTCAAGTTACTGATACATTCTTACCGCAATTAGGATTATTCTCAACAACTGCATTTGAATTTAATGATGGAGTAAGAACAATTCAAGAGGGTACCTTCTTGATGCATGCCTTAGATCAAGCAGTTAGTGATCTTGGATTTAGTGCTTATACTGAGCCAGGAAGTGTTTTAAATATGTTTATGTTAACAGTTGTTCTTATGGCTGGTACTGCTGGTCTTCCACACGTTATTGTTAGATTCTTTACAGTTCCAAAAGTAAAAGATGCAAGAATTTCTGCTGGTTGGGCATTAATATTTATTGCTATTATGTATACAACTATCTCTTCTGTTGCAGCATTCTCAAGAGTTAACCTAATCAACAATGTTCAAAATGTTGAATATACAAAATTTGTTGCTGGTGAGATCGTAAGAGCTGATGGAACGAAAAATGATGGTAACTGGTTTAAAACTTGGGAAAATGGTGGATTATTAGCATGGAATGACCGAAATGGTGATGGAAAAATCCAATATGCTAATGGTGCAGCATTTGATGGTAAACCAGCTTATGATGGAGACAAAAGAGGTGCTAATGGTGAAAGATTAACAACTAACGCTAAAGGTGCTCCAACTCAAGCTGAGCTAGATAAAAACAATGGTGTTGCAAATGAGATCTATGTTGATAGAGATATCATGGTTCTTGCAAACCCAGAGATTGCTCATTTACCAAATTGGGTAATTGCGTTGATGGCAGCTGGAGGATTAGCAGCAGCTCTTTCTACTGCAGCTGGACTTTTACTAGTTATCTCTTCTTCTATTTCACATGACTTATTTGGTCAAGTAATTATGAAAGATAAAGAAACTGGTAAATCTAAATTATCTGAAAAATCAGAATTAATGCTAGCTAGAATTGCTGCAGTAGTTGCAATTTTGGTTGCTGGATACCTTGGAATTAACCCTCCAGGATTCGTTGCACAAGTTGTTGCATTTGCATTTGGTCTTGCAGCTTCTTCGTTCTTCCCAGTAATTATTCTTGGTATTTTTGATAAAAGAATGAATAAAGAGGGTGCAATCGCAGGTATGATCGTTGGTTTAACGTTCACATTCTGTTATATCGTATACTTCGTATTCATGGGTGGAGATAAAGCTGATTACTTCATGGGAATTGCACCAACTGGTATTGGTACAATTGGTATGGTTATTCACTTTATCGTTGCAATGGTAGTATCAAGAATGACTCCAGAACCACCTGCACACATTCAAGAAATCGTTGAAAACATCAGAATCCCTAAAGGGGCTGGTGAAGCACACGATCACTAAAAATAATTCTTTAGTAAACTTCTTGTAAGGGATGCTTCAGATGAGGCATCCCTTTTTTTATTACATATTCATTACATATAGTAGATACTTAACACTATTCTTAACATTTTTTTTATAAAATGTATTACTTATTTTAATAATAGTTGAGGGAGATATAGTGAAAATAAATTCAAAATTAAGACTTAATACATTAATCGTGACTTTGGGGATGGTAATTATTGCTGTAGTGACCTATACTTCACTTAATAATCTACATAAAGAGTTTGATAATGCAAATGCACTTTCCGAAAAATCAAGTAATATGAAATCTGTGATGATAGGGGGATTACTTATAAATTCTTCTTCAGGGGTTTTTGCCAATGATCCTTCACAAAGTAAGGCATTAGAGACGATGCAAGGTGGGATCAAAAAAATAAAATCTTTTATGAAAGATATTGAAGCTAGTGATACAATAAAGAATAATGCAGATAAATTTTTGAGTGTTGCTGAAAATAAGCTAAATCAAGCAAAAAATGAAGGTTTTATAGCTCCTCAAGATACTAAAGCGATTTTGAAAAACTGGAGAGATCTGAAATTTGCTTTGGAAGATGAATTAAAGGTATTAAAAAAAGATGCTGATGCTGTAAATCAAGCATTTGTAGAACACTTTACACAACTTATTACGACATTAATTACATTACTAGTGGTATTGGTAGTTATTGTTATTTTAGTCAATTGGTTCATTGGTAAAGGGATTATTGTTGCTCTTGATACGTTACAAACCTCAATGGAACAATTAGCTCATAGCGATAGTACTGATATTAGAATAGAGATAAAAAGTAACGATGAAACCTCTGAAATTGCACATAATTTTAATAAATATATGGAAAAAATCGATACAGCTGTAAAGCAAGATGAGAAAGTAATTGAACAAGTAAGAAATGTTATTAAAGAAGTAAATTCAGGATTATTTAATAGTCGAATCCATGCCCAAGCCTCATCAGATAGTATGCAAAATTTAGTGCAGCAATTGAATCTTATGATTGATACAACTGAAAAGAATTTATTGTTACTTAGTGAAGCCTTGATTAATTTATCAAATGCAAAATATGATGTTCCTGTGCCAAAAGTTGATGGGGTGAGTGGTTTGGTTGCTTCACTATTAAGTGGAGTTGATATTACTCAAAATACTATCGGTGATGTGATGGCATTAATTGATAACGCCAATAAAAAACTCTCATATAGTGCAGATGATCTTGCAAGTGTATCGAAGCAATTAAGTGAGTCGTCAAATGCTCAAGCAGCAGCATTAGAAGAAACAGCTGCAGCTATTGAAGAGGTTACTAGCACTATTTCACAAAGTAGTCATAATGCTGCACAAATGTCAGGATATGCTCAAGAGGTTACCAAAGCAAGTGATCATGGGATGCAATTAGCAAATAAAACTTCATCTTCTATGGATGAAATTAGCAGTCAAGTAAGCGCAATTAATGAAGCTATTACTATTATTGACCAGATTGCATTTCAAACCAATATTCTTTCATTGAATGCAGCCGTTGAAGCAGCAACTGCTGGTGAAGCTGGAAAAGGATTTGCCGTAGTTGCTCAAGAGGTGAGAAATCTTGCAAGTAGGTCTGCTGAAGCAGCCAAAGAGATTAAAGACCTTGTTGAAGTAGCCAATATCAAAGCAAATGAAGGAAAGCAAGTATCTTCTCAAATGATTGATGGGTATACAAGCTTAAGAGAAAGTATTGAACATACAATGAAATTGATTGATGATGTAGCTAATTCCGCAAAAGAGCAAGAAAATGCTATGTCACAGATCAATGATACAGTTAATGATCTAGATAAAGCTACACAGCAAAATGCAGCTTCAGCTAATCATATTGCAGATATGGCAAAGCAAACGCAAGATCTGTGTGCAAACTTACAAACGGCTGTTGATAGAACAAGTTTTTTACCAGAAGCAAAAAGAAGAGTATGTGATGCAGATCTTTTATTTTCTTTAAATAAACTGAAATCAGATCATATCAGCTTTAAAAACACTTCATTAATGAAGTGTCGTGAAGGAAAATCATTCCAGGTAACTAATGGGCATGAGTGTAAATTAGGACACTGGATTGATGAACACGAACATACTGAAATGGCTCAAACGCAAGAGTGGAAAGATTTGTGTATAGCTCATAGTAGAGTTCATTCTATGGTACAAGATACAGTAGATCTCTATGCAAATAATTATGATAATGAACAAATTGTTACCGTTGCAGGATATGTCGAAGAAAATATTCATACAGTTTTTGACAAATTAGATAAAATTCGAGAAATCAATTGTACTATTCAACGAAATAAAAACCAAGGATAAGTGATGGCAAAAGATCAAGAAACCATATTAGATGACACTGGCTTTTTGGTAACTGAAACTGACGCAAAGGGGATCATCCGTTTTTCAAATGATGAGTTTGCTAAAGTTGCAGAATTTGATAAAGAGGAACTCGTAGGAAAAAATCATAATATCGTACGACATCCAGATATGCCAAAGGCAGCCTTTAAAGATTTATGGGACACTGTAAAAAAAGGTGAAGTTTGGCAAGGATATGTAAAAAATAAAACCAAATCGGGTGGATATTATTGGGTATATGCTACTATTTATCCATTTAAAGACAAAGAGGGTAATCAGTGCTATTTATCGGTACGAAGAAAACCAAGTAGAGAAAATGTAGAGAAATTCACTCAACTATATAAAACAATGCAATAAAATAAATATACAAAGGCAAAAATATGAGCTTACACGATCAGGAAGCCTTTTTAAAATCAATTCCTCCTTTTGACAAACTTACACAAATGCAGTTAGAGTTTTGTCAAAAAGGGATGAATATTGGATACTATCCTAAAGATACAGTAATGATATCTCCAGAAAAAATCAGTGATCATTTTTATATTATTATCAAAGGTGAAGTGAATGAGTATAACTCTGAAGAGTTAACAACTGTTTACCATGAACAAGATAGTTTTGATGCAGATTCTTTGATGTATGAAAAAACACAAAGTAGATTTGTTACTAGTGATGATCTTATTTGTTATGAACTTGATAAAAAAACTTTTCTAAAATTACTTGAGCAAAACCAAAGATTTAAGAACTTTTTCTTAAAAGATTTAGCATCAAGACTTCAAACACTCAAAAATAAAGAATATGGGAATGATATGTCTGGATTTATGGTCTCTAAAGTAAGTGAGATTTTTTTACATAAACCTTGTATCGTTTCTAGTGATAGCTGTTTGATAAAAGCTATTGAAAAATCTTTTGAGTATAAGACTTCAACCATTATTGTTCAAGATGGGGAACAATATGGAATTATTACTGATTCCGTTCTCAAAAAAGAGGTACTTTTAAAAGGTCGCGATCTTGAAGACACGATTGCAAAAGATATTGCAATTTTTCCAATAGTATGTGTAGAAGAGGAAGATTTTTTATTTCAAGTGTTGCTAACATTAACAGAAAAAAATATCAAAAGAGTTGGGGTTTTAAAGGATAAAGAACTGATTGGAACCATTGATCAAATTGATATTTTGAGTTATTTTGCCAATCATGTGAGTTTGGTGGCAATGCAAATCACAAAAGCTACTAATGCGCAAGAATTAAAATTAGCAAGTCAAGATATTGCCAAAAGTGTGAAATCTTTGTTTGTAAAAAGTGTTCGAACAACTTATATTGCAAAAATGGTAGCACAGCTTAACGCTAAAGTCTATATGAAACTTTTTGAACTTCTTTTACCAAAAGAGCTACAACAAAATTGTGCATTATTGGTTATGGGGAGTGAAGGAAGAAATGAACAAATTCTCAAAACAGATCAAGATAATGCCTTGATTGTGAAAGATGGCGTTGATATTGAGCAATACAGAGCTTATATGAATCAATTTACAGATCACTTGATTGACTTTGGATTCCCACGATGTGAGGGAAATATCATGGTCAGCAATCCATATTGGTGTAAATCCTATAGTGATTTTGATAAAGAACTTGATAACTGGCTTGATGCAGGGAAAATGGAAGATTATATGAATCTAGCAATTTTCTTTGATGCAAAAGTAGTTGGAGGCGATGAATTATTATTAGATGGGTTAAAACAAAAACTCTTTGAAAAAATTAAAAACAAAGATGTTTTTATGGCATATTTTGCCAAAGCAACTTTAGCATTTGAAACACCTATTGGGATGTTCTCTAATATTATTGCTAAAGATGATGCAGTTGATTTAAAAAAAGGGGCTATTTTTGCAATTGTACAAGGGGTAAGAAGTTTAGCCCTAGAACATAAGCTCACCGAACAATCTACTATAGCAAGAATCAAGCGACTTAATAAGGATGAAGTTCTAGATAGAGAGATGGCTTCAGAATTAATCGAAGCTTTTGGCTTACTATTAAGATTAAAATTGCAAGGACAAATGCTTGAATTGTCTCAAGGACAAAAAATTGATAATAAGATTAATTTGAATACATTAGGGAAAATTGAACGTGATATGCTCAAAGATAGTTTTCAAATCGTGAATAAATTTAAAAAATTTATTACACATCATTTTAGATTAAGTAGTGTGATGTAATGTTAAATTCATTAAAAAGAAAATGGGAACTATCACGACTCAAAGATCAGAAATATTTGTATCTATTTGATCAAGATATTCCTGAAAATGAATATATTGTTTTAGATACTGAAACAACAGGGCTCAATCCTAAAAAAGATGAAATACTTTCCATTGGTGCAGTTAAAGTTAAAGACAATCAAGTATTGACTTCAGAGTCTTTTGAGATATTTATTAAACCTGTACAACCTATTAGTGAAGAGAGTATTAAAATCCACCATATTCGACCGACTGATATTGAGCATGGAGTAACAATTAATGAAGCATTAGAGAAACTTTTGCCATTTATAGGTAATCTTCCAATTGTTGGTTATTACATCTCTTTTGATATAAAGATTTTAAGTACCTATTTAAAACAATACATCGGTGTGGGGTTACAAAATGACTCTATAGAGCTTTCAAGTATGTATTATAAAAGACATCGAAAAAAATCTGCCCATGAATTTGTTGATTTGAAGTTTGATACTATTATGAGAGAATTGGATTTACCTAGACTGGGTCAGCATGATGCCTTAAATGATGCTATTATGAGCGCTATGATGTTTCTAAAACTTAAGGATATTCCTGAATATAAAGGGGCTTTCTCTTAAGCTTCTTGTTTTGTCTTGATATACAAACTCATTAATGCCAATAATGCAAAAAGAGATGAATAGAGGAATATATATTCTCCATAAAGCCATCCAGAGATCAATGCTCCAGCAAACGCTCCAAGTCCATAAGAGATTCCTAACATAAATTGTTGTGCTAATTTTTTGTTTGAATAGAGTGAATACAGATATAAAATCACTGCACTATGATACAAACCAAAACTAAATGCATGGATACCTTGAGAGATATAAGTAACAGTTAGATTATCAGGAAATGCATAGAGTAAATACCAACGAATGATGGTTACAAAAATTGAAAATTTGATCATTGTCATTAAGTTATTTTTCAATAACGGAGATTGAAAATAAAACATTATAATTTCACAAATAACTCCAAATGACCATAAGTAGCTGATTACTTCAAGACTTATACCATATTCAGATTCGTAGATGGTAAAGAAGTTATAAAATCCACCAAAACTCATTTGCATTAAAAATAGACTGAGCCAAAATGACCAATGTTTGATTAATGAAAATTTATCACTATTTTCAACTCCTGTTTCTTGATGATCAGGAGTGTCATAACGTAAAAGCATCCATGCAAAAACAGCGGTTAAAAATACTGTTGTTAGATAATAGTGTAAAGCGATATAAGAGCTACTCAAAAATTGAGCTAATACCAAACTAATGATCATAAATCCAATTGATCCATAGAGTCTTGATTTTCCATATCGATCTTTGAGTTCTTTTAGCGCAATTACTTCAATATAAGGTAAAAGCAAACTTAAACATACTCCCAAAAGAGCATTATTGAGTATTAGTAGATAATAATGTTCAATGGTCGCATAAAATAAAGCTGCGCTTAGTACAGAGAATATAAGGGTGAGTTTAAAAAGTTTTTGATCTAATTTGATATGTTTTAAAAATAAAAATGGTGTAGCAAATCTCATTAGTGGGGCTAATGCTAGTATTACTCCAATTTGACTTGGAGTATAACCAATATCATGTAATACTTTTGGTAAAAAGATTACATAAACCCCAACGGCTGCAAAATAAAAAAAATAAAATGCTGAGAGTTTAAAAAATAGCATTATGATTTAGCAATGGAGACTACGCTCGTTGCTGTTGCAAGATCTTGAAAAGTTTTTTTATCTTTTCTAAAAAATGGTAATAATATTCCCACAATTGAGATTGATGAAACCAAGAAAAGTATGTAACGCAGTACAATTTTCCAAAAATTAGGTATTTGTTTTGTTTTATCATCAATAAGCTTGAGTTCATAGCCCCTAAAGCCTGGAGTTTGACCGCTTTTAAACCAAAAAGCGATAACTATTAGACCATAGATTCCTGAAGTGATCCACGTAGCCATATCATTTGATTGAAGATCATCTTTCCCATCAAGAATTACATAAGTGGTGACATACATAATAGGCATCATGATCATGAACATATCTATGATAAATGATTTAATACGATGAAGAGGTGAGGCGCAAACAAGAATTTCAGCATTATTACTTAGATTTTGTTCTTGTTCAATTGGTGTAGGACTTTTGCCTTGTTTGATATCTCTCCATCGTGCCATAGGTGTAGATTAGTTTCCTCTACTACCTGGTTTGTATGCTTGAGATTTCCCCTCTTTACAAAGTGGACAATCTTGGGGATCATACATTTCAAATGCAAAATCAGCTAAGGCAAAAAGTTTAGTACCTTCTGGAAGTTTACAGTTTGATTTAGCTGGAAGATCACTTCCCTCTCTTTTACAAAAACCTCTATTTGCTAAAGCTGCAAATGCGACGATTTCTCCACCATTTGCTTCTACTTGTTTTGCTGCTTCAAGTGCAGACCCAGCTGTAGTGATAATATCTTCACAAATAATATATTTTTCACCTTCTTGTACTTCAAATCCTCTTCGAATAGTCATTTCACCATCCACTCTTTCAGCAAAAATAAATCGTACGTCAAGAGCAGTAGCTAAAGCAAATCCAGCAATAAGACCTCCAAGAGCTGGAGAGCATACCGCATCAACTTGAATACCACTAGCTTTGATCTGTTTTGCAAGTTCTTCTGCAAGAAGTTTTGCTGTTTTTGGATCTTCTAATACTTTAGCACTTTGTAAATAAAATTGTGAGTGATTTCCACTGCTTAATAGGAAGTGACCTTCTAATAGTGCCGAAGCATCTTTATAAATTTGTTCTACATTCATTATGATTATACCGTTAAAATTTCTTTTTCTTTATCTTTGAACATTGCATCAGTTTTTGCTACATATGAATCAGTTATTTTTTGAATCTCATCCATCGCTTTTTTATTTTCATCATCAGTAATCTCTTTATCTTTGTGAAGTTTTTTCACTTGATCATTTGCATGTTTTCTTACATTTCTAATAGCCACTTTAGCATCATCAGTCATCCCTTTTGCTTGTTTTGCACTTTTTTCTCTTTGCTCAACAGTCATTGGTGGGAAAAATAGTTTTACTGATTCTCCATCATTATTTGGATTTACCCCAATATTTGCTGCTTGAATTGCTGTCTCGATATCACTAACTAGATTTTTTTCCCATGGATTGATAGAGATAGTAGTAGCATCAAGAGCTAATACAGTTGCAACTTGAGATAGTTCAGTTGGTGTTCCGTAATAATTTACTTTGATACCATCTAATATCTTTGTTGTAACTTTACCAGTTCTTACACTTGTATAATCTCTTTTCAAAGATTCAAGTGATTTGTCCATATGTTCTTTTGTGTCTTGATAAATTTCTTCTAACATTGTAAGTCCTACTTAAAAATTTAGACAATATTATATCCAAATTAAGATAAATAAAAAAGGCAGCCTAAAACTAGACTGCCTTTGAAAAAATAATTGCTATTGTTTAGTTTACTGGAGCCGTTGGAACTACTGGAGCTTCAGGTGCAACTGGCGCTACTGGTGTTGCAGGTGCATCAGTAACAGGAGCTGATGGAGCTGTTGTCGCTTGAGGTATTTCAACTGCTTGTGGGATTAAAGTTTTTGTATCAACTGAATCCACAGCACTTGATAATGTGTTTTGATTGTAAAAATATCCTAAAGCTAAAGTATTTACGATAAATAAAAACCCTAATGTAAATGTAGCTTTTGCTAAGAAACTTGTTGGTCCTTTTGCACCAAATAGTGAATCATTGCTTCCACTATAAGCACCAAGTCCCATAGATGCACTTTTTTGTAATAAAACAGTGATGGTAATTATAAGTGCAAGCACAAATTGTATTATTAGTAATGTTGTTGTCATTTTATATATCCTTAAGAAAATGGGAAGCAATTTTATCAAAAACTTATTAAAATAAAGTTAAAGTAACCTTTATGAATGTAAAAAAAGAGTTTTCAAAACATGCTAATGACTACAATAGCTATAATATAATTCAACAAATTGTAGCTAAAGCATTGGTCCGAGAAATAGTAGGTCAACCACAAAGAATTTTAGAATTAGGTTGTGGGAGTGGACAGGTATTTAAGCATATTTCTTGGCAACTATCCCAATATGATGCAATCGATTTTTCACAAAGTATGTGTGATTTACATCCTGCTGCACCAAATTTAAACACCTATTGTATGAGTTTTGATGATGAAGATTTTTTTTCATTTTTAAAAGATAAAAGATATGATCTCGTATTATCTTCTTCTGCTTTACAGTGGTCACAAGATTTGACAAAAATTGCACAAACACTTAGTTTGGTGACAAAGGAAGTGAATGCTGTATTATTTACCTCTAATACATTCAAATCTATCCATGATATCACTCAAAAACCTTCACCGATACTTTCAAAAGAACAAATTACAAAAGCATTTGAATCTTCATTTGATTGTATCTTTGAAACGATCAATTATAATTTGAAATTTGATTCAAAAAAAGAGTTATTTGACTATATTAAAAATTCAGGAGTGAGTGGTAATAGCAATAGCTTGTCTTTTCAAGACGCAAAAAAACTTTATAAAGAGTACAATTTAGACTATTTAGAATTTGAAGTGATTTTTGTGAAGGGCACTATTAAAAACTAATGTTTTACTATAGTTTTTTCTAGATCATAAAGCTCATAACGGATATTTTTAAAGTTCTCTGCTACTTCACTACTAATAAGTTTTCCAAATTCCTCAAGTACCCTTGAACTCTCTTGTGCTCTTTTAAAATTTGCAATTAAAATTTTTTGTAGATCTTCTCGTGTTTGTTCACTAGAAGTAGATTGTTTTAAAACATCTCCAACTATATTCCTAGAATCTAATAATTGATCATAGAGATCGATTCGTGCATTATGTCTTAGTGTTTTTAATTTTGAGGCTGTTTGTTTATCGTTATAGATATATCGGAAGATATCCTCAACTACTCGGATACCTTCTCTTAATCTATTAAGATTGGCATCAAGTAGTCGAAGGTTTTGTTTAGTCATCACTACTATTAAAAGCTGCTAGAATTTGTAGTAATGATATAAATAGATTAAAGAAATCTAAATATAAAGCGATTGCTGCTTCAATTGGTGAACTAAATCCACCTTTGATAATTTGTTGAGTATCATATAAAATAAATGCAGAGAATAAAATAGCTCCACCACCAGCAA
>JBNLDA010000009.1:0-23914 GCA_050304095.1 Arcobacteraceae bacterium
TTTCATTGGCAATTGAAATCTTGATCGCTGTTGAGCCAATATCAATTCCTGCGAAATATTTCATATTAAACCTCTTCTTTATTTGAATTTTTTCTTTTTTTCATTTTAAGTGCTTCAATAAATGCTTCCACTCTAGTACTTAATTGTCCAGTTTGACTAGGACTATAATCACTTTCTAAATAGAGGATTGGAATACCAGCTTTTTCCATAGCTGCTAAGACGCTTCGTTGTTCTAATTCATATACAGTACATC
Organism: Arcobacteraceae bacterium; assembly: GCA_050304095.1. GTDB lineage: Bacteria > Campylobacterota > Campylobacteria > Campylobacterales > Arcobacteraceae > JAYEFX01. Next base: position 254 of record JBNLDA010000009.1, read on the forward strand.
CTGCAAATGCTTGATAAACCACTCCATCAGCACTATACATTTTTACTAACTCAATAATTCGTCTGATTCGATCATCATTTTTAGTAAAAATTGGACAAGTACAAGCTTTAAGATATTTATCTGCCATAGAATCAAGCATATCATTTACAAACCATTCATCTACTGCTACTCTATCATTAAACATTCTGTTTGAACTACATGTTTCATCTGCAACAATCACTGCATCACTTTGTTCAATCAGCATTGGGATTTTATAATTTGGAAAAATTGGAGGCGAACCAGTATACACAATTCTTGGACTTACTTTTGCATGAATGAATTGTTGTTCTTCAACTCTTTTATTGCAATCTTCGATTAATTTTTCAGTTGCATTGATCCAATTATCAATTCTGTCAAAGAAAAATGCATTGGTCACCATAAACATATCATTTCCACTAATGGTTACTTTTTTCTCTTTTCTAAAATCACATAATTGATGATAAAGGCTTTGGGCATATCCAATTTTACTAATGCTTTGTTTTAGATTCTTTTTGGTAAGTTTTTTCCCAGTCCTTTTTGAAAGATCAGCACTAAAATCTCGAATGCTTCTTCTAAAATACTCTCGACTAATCTCTGATTCTTTGACTCTTGGAAAATCAACATCGATCACATCATATCCATGATCTTCAATGATCACACCCGCTTTTGTCTTTTGATCACAAGTAGTTGGAGAATAAACATAGTGTGGTTTATCGTGCATATTGCCACTGGCAAAATGTCCAACGGTAGCTTTGACTAATGGACACGCTTTTTGTGGTAGAAGATCACTTCCAATTTCATCGTCAGTATAAAATCCATTACATAATCTAATTGGAACCCCATCAAGAGCATAAATAATCTCGCTAGGGATCTGAATACACATTGTTCCTACTTTTACTTTATCACTATGGAGTGGCTTTTTATGACAATATACATCTTCAAAAAGATCATAAAAATATTGCATCGAATCAATTGGATTTTTGAACTCTTCTTTTAAGGTATTGATCACCTTAATAGCTTCCATCGCTTTATGGCGATCTTGTTTTTCAAAGGGTGTTTCTATTTTATGTTGTTGTTTGGTCATTACTCATTTCCTTTGGGTTTTTCAATTCCCATTCTTTTTTCAAATCCAGTTTTTGTTGAACTGAATGCTTTTATTTTAAATATATCAAAATGTAGTGCATCATCTTCAGGACAGGCTGCAACACATTTCAAACATAGAATACAGTCATCTCTTAGGATATTCACGCTTGTTACATCATCAGCGATATCTTTGATCTGCATATCACATACAGCATAACAATCTCCACATCGAGTACACTTCCCACCATCTTTTTTTAAACTTACAAAAGATATTTTTGAGAAGATATAATGTAAGGCACTCATTGGGCAGAAAAAACAAAAAAATCGTTTTTTCACAAAACTTCCAATAAAGAATAATCCTGCAAAGATCATCCCAAGGGCTGTAAGTACCATAGCAGTCTTAGATGAAAAATCAATGGTCCATTGAGAAAAATCTCCAACAAACATAGGTGAAATTACCCTAGCTGGACACATTTGACAAAAACTCGCACTCCATTGTGATCCTAAGACTCCAACCCCCATTAAAAGTGGAACTAATATCACTATGGCTAAAAAGATATATTTAACTTTTGATAGAGATTCAAATTGGTTTTGTGAATAGGTAGAAAATCGGATTCCCATACTTTTTCTCAAATAGGTGATCCAATCTTGAAGCGTACCAAATGGACACGCATATCCACACCAACCCTTATTTAAAAAGATAAACCAAAAGAGAAATATCAATAACCCAGTAATCACTGCAATCCCCGCACCACCTAGTAAAACTTGCGCTGGCATACCAAGTTGATGTTGTAATGGGATGAGGTAGCAAGCTCCTGCTGCTTCGCCATTAAATGGACATGCAAATACTGGAAGTCGTGATCCTAGGTCAATAGCGAAATAGCCACCATAGACAAATAAAATAAACGTCAATAATTGAATAACAAAACGAACCTTAATGAGGTTCATGTTGTTGATCATAGTTTTGATCTTATTCATCGAAACTCACCTCACTAAATGGTTTTGTTCGATTTTTTCTAAATCGATAAATGATAATTCCACCAACGAGCATTGTAAGCGTTATAAGGATCAAGGCATAGGCATATGATTCATAATCAGTTACATTTGGATAAAAATCTGCTGGATAAGTTAGTTGGTAGATTGTTCCATCGCTATTGTGTGTTAATGTGATCAAAAATGATTGTTTATATCTTTTTTCAAATTCATTCCAGTCTGGGAAATAATCCCGAATAAGCTTAAATGAAACAATACCATTTTCATCAGTGGTTAAATTCTTATTCCAACCAGATTGAAGTTCAATATTAAATTTTGCATTTGCTAAAGGTTTGTTATCGAAGAGTGCTTGAAAAGTTAATGTTGATCCCATATAAAGTCTATGGTAAAAACTATTTTCATTTTCATCTTTAACTCGTATAAGATCGATTTTAGAAAAATCTTGTTGTAATGTTTTTTTCACATCCTCACTATAGATATCTTCTGAACCATGACTTCCTCTAAGGTACTCCATTTTAGCTACATTGTAGTAGTTGATACCATCTTTAGATGTTTGATTAATTGCATATAGATTATAGTACCCATTGTTTGGAATTTCAAATTTAAAGGTTGTTTTTCCTTTTTCAAAATCTTCTTTAAACTCTTTTTGTTTTTGATTAAGATCAAAATAGCTCATAGAAAGTGTTTTATTTGAATAGATTTTTGGAGCATTGATTGAAGAGTAGGCTAACCAAATCTCTTTAGTTGGGATCTCTTTTTCTGCATTAGGATTTCCTCCTCCACCATGCATATGCCCTCCACCCCAGCTTTTTTTGGCTGCAGTTGGATCAGTAAAGGTAAAATAAAATGGTTGGCTTAGATCAATTGTTACCGCTTTTGCCCCTCTTGGTTTTTTAGGTTGAAAATCTTCTAATGCTTTTTGAAGTGCAATGTCAAAATTGGCTATTTCTCCACCATATTTTTTGCTAAATATAAAAGCATCTTTTTTATTTGCAAATGCATATTTGCTCACACCCGTCATTGTTCCTTTTTGTTTACTCCCAATCACATAAAAAGCTTTTGATGCATCAATGAATTTTAAACTCGTTACATCTACTACTTGAATATTTTCAATTGGTAGTTTTTTGATCAACATATCTTCAGCGACACAGTGAATTGAGCAATATTGTCTCACAACTCCATTGAGTGTAGCACTATGGTTTGTTTTATAAAATTGAGGTAAATTCATACCGCATACTACCCCACTTGTTTTTGTTTCTCCAGATTGAAGTAGGGTTGCATCTTTAAAAGGAACACTTTGGAACATTTGAGCATCTCCATGACCACCATGAGAGTGTCCACCTCGTTCTTTTGCTCCATATTTAGAAAATACATATCCAGTATAGAAATTCAATCCCATATAAAAAAGGATCGCAAATGATGCAAAGAAATAAGCAATAATCTTTCTTAATTTGGTTGATTCAATAAGCTTCATTCTTTTATAAAGAATGATAAAGGCCCACACAATTCCAATCCATTTAAATAAACCAAAATAGTGTAACCATCCATCGCCTCTTTTTGCTAAACTGGCTACTTCCACATTGAGTCCTAATCCTTGAGCGAATCCTTCAACGATCATTTTATATTCTTTTGTGAAGAATGTTTCTAGTGTATGACCAAGTGAAGCAAAAATAAATAATGGGATAAGGGCAATACCAAGTGTTGTAAAGATTGAATTGAACTCTTTTTTTAATACTTTTGAAGCTAAATATAGACCAATAAATGAGAAAAATATAGTAAATATCAAAGCAAAGGCAAAGGCAAACCCTCCAGCATAATTTTCTAATCCCATCATTGAAGCCGTTTGATTCCAAATAAACTCATCTGCTATTTTACTTCTATTAAGAGCATGAGCAAATCCCATTGATACAGGTATTGATGCTAAGATAAGGATGTATGTCCAAATTTCTGCGTTAAGGATTTTAAGTTTACTTCCTAATTGTTCGGCTGGTTTAGTGAATTTGAATTTTACTGCTTCACATGCGTTGGCGCAATCCATACATAAAGTACAATCATCAGTTTGGTTCTTTTTTGCAAAGGTGAATGGCTTGAGATTGTATTGACAAGCAGTGGCACATTCAAAAGTTTTACATTCACTACAAGCTTGAGTATAAGTTTCCAATTTTGTAAAAGAAAGTTTATCGTACGCTCTCGTTAAGGTTCCAATAGGACAAATATATTTACAGTAACTCATATCTTTATAAATATAATAAAGAATAAATGCTAGAAGTGTTAATACTGTAAACATCAATGCAGTATTAAATGGAGATTTCCAAAATCCATCAAAAGTATAATAAACTCCCCACCAACCAATCACTAAGATAAATATACCAATATATCTATTTTGCATCCATTTTGGCATTGTTTTTTTCAATCCAAGTTTCGTAAGATATTTTCCTAAAAAACCATGAGGACAGATACCACAAAATATTCGTCCAAAAGTTGGTAGAGTAACCACCATAAATAGAGCCCAAAACACTCCCCAAAATACTGCACCAGTGAAAATATTTTCACGTCCTGGATGTGCAAAACCATAGTAGATTGCATAAAAGAATAATGCAGATACAATGATTCTTAAAACTAATAAGAATTGTTTGTTCTTAAATAAAAAACCAAGGATTGGTTTATTGAATATGTCGTTGTTGTCACGTTTGATAAAATCAACCATTCATTTGCCTTATAATGAGATTTTTCCTGCAAGTACCATTGTTCCTACAAAAAGAAGTAATAATGCTGCAAAGAGTTGTATATACTTTGTATATGTTTTAAATTGTTCGATGATCCCTCTAAAAACTGTTCCTACAATGAGAGTGTAAAAAATAAAAGGAATCAAAACTGCTCCCAAACCAAAAAGTAGGCCAAAAAGTATTGCTGTTGAGGCTGTTGTTGTATTTGCACTTAACGTAATGAGTGTCAATACTGGAACACAAGGATTTAATGAAACAAGTGCGCCAATAGTAAATAAACCTAACATACCTTTTGGTTTGGAAGTGTGATCAATAGAACTTTTACAAGCTGTTTGATCATTGAATGTGGTATAAAGTAGTCCAATGGCCATCAAAATTGTAAAACTTCCTAAAAGTGTTTGAAAAAGTGCATTATCATTGAGTATAGATTTTATGAGTACTGAACTACTTGAAGCTATTAAAGCAATAATAGTATAGGTAACAACTCTTCCCATACTAAATGGTAATACAATTTTGAGTGATGAACTATAGTTTGTTGAATTTGAGATCAACAATGGAGCTAAAAATGGCATACATGAAAACATGCATGCCGTAGCCCCATAAGAGAGTCCTATGATAAATAGCGAAAAGAAAGTTATGTTTTCCACTATATTGTTTCTTTATTAGAATTTATATCTTAGACCAGCATAGAATGCTCTAGGTGGTGCCACACGAATTGTTGCATCATCCATAGATTGGTCATAACTGCTTGATCCAACATTTACAAATTGATAGTAGTTTTTATCAAATAAGTTGTCAATTTTTCCAAAAAATTCTAATGAATCAGAGTGTTTGTATTCTGCTCTTAAATTTACAACTGTAAATCCACCTTGTTTAAAGTTATTCATTTCATCTGCATAATAACTACTTCTTGTGGTGATTTCTGGTGAAAGAGTGAATTGTTCAGTTAATTTAATATCTACATTTAAATTTAACGTATGTTTTGAAGTTCTAGGAACATAATTACCAGCCAGACTAATTCTTTCATAAGTATCTGGTGCCCATCCTATACCATCTGCAGTTTTATATACTGTATCATACTTTTTAAATTTTGAATCCAAATAGGTATATGCAAGGGCAAAAGCAAACTGATCATTGATATCGCCATTTAAAGCTAATTCAAAACCTTTACTTTGTATATCTCCCATATTGAATGTATATGAGTCTTCATCATCAATCCCACTCCAAGTATAAGTACCAGCTTTTTTCCCTAAGTAATCTTTTCTATCAATTTGATAAATAGCTGCATCGTAATTGTATGAAAATATCTTTCCTCTAGTCCCTAATTCATAGTTGTATGTTTTTTCAGGGTCTAAACTTGAAGGAATATCTGCAGTTGGATAGGTTGCAATTCCATCTTGATTTCCACTGATTTGACCGGCAGTTGGAGCTCTAAATCCAGTTGAAAAACTTGTATATAAAGTATGGTCTTTATTAATTTCATAACTTAATCCAGCTCGATATGAGTCAATATTGTATGATGGATCAACATCTAATGAACTATCCATATGGTTGTTATAGTCATATTTGATATTATCATGTCTATAGTTCAAAGTTGAAGTTAATTTATTCGTAATTTGATTTTGCAATTCTGCATAGATACCAAAGATTTTTTCTTCTGTACTAGAATCTCCAGTTTTATCACCTTCTGTAACTGATGGACCTCCCCATGAACTATAACTTATATTTGCATGTGTTTGATTATCTTGTGTATTTTTAGCTAAATCAATTCCCGCCATAACGGCAAATGTATCAAATGATTTTCTATATTCTGTTTTTAATGTATTTTGAACCCATTCTTCTTCATTGAAATTTTTATGTTGATTCGTATCTGTTGGAGAAGATTTACTAGAAGTTTCATCAGTATATCTTGAGATATTAAACATAAAGTTTGAAGTGTCATCAATATCATTTGAATAGGTTAAAAATGTTTTGATTAAGGTAGCATCATAATATCCAGCATAAGAGATATCATCTTCACTTGTAGGATCGTTTTTCGCTTCATCAATTCCATGAACACTTGTTCCATCACCAGTTTTTTTGCGTGTGTAATCAAGTCCAAAAGTAATATCACTCGTATCTGTTAAATAATATTGGTATTTACCATTGATTGATTTGTGATCTAGATAAGCATCATCCCAATACCCATCAGTAGCTCTATATGTTCCTTGTATTTGTAAAGAACTATTTTCAAAACTTTGATTTGTCCCTATAAGTGCTCGTTTAAATCCAAAACTTCCAACTTCTGTTTCAAAATTTGAGTTGCTTTGCCCTTTTGTTCGTTTGGTAGTAATTACAATTGCTCCCGCAATAGCATCATTTCCATAAAGATATGAAGCACCACCTTTTATTACTTTAATACTTGCAATATTATCAAGGTCTAGATTGATTTTTCCTGTTGTTTCTTGAACTGGAACCCCATCAATTACAACTGCAACACCAGGTTTTTCACCCATATATCTATGATTGTCAACCCCACGAATATGGATTTTTACTCTATCATTACCTACATTCGATGCTGTAATTCCAGGAATACCTTTTAATACATCTTCCACATTGGTTGGATTCATTTTTTTGATATCTTGTTCAGTTATCACTGCAACATTTGAAACTTCTGTTTTTTTCGTTTCGTATTTATCATCAATCGTTGAAGATTCAATATTGATTGTTCCTAAATCATCTGCAGCATTTACAGATAAAGCTAATGCACATACAAGTGAAATGTGACTTATTTTTTTCATATTCTCTCCCAAAAAATATTTGTTCTTTCTATCTTTAAATAATATTTGCAACGTGTATCATTTAAAGATTGTCTATCAAATTGATAGTGAACTAAAATTAGAAAGCAAATTATTTCTAAAAAGTGTTAATTAATTGTTAAGCTTAAGTTTATGGTGACATAAAAGTATGATTGAAAAGATATTTAGATAATAGCATAAATCATATATATGCTATTATCTGTTTTAATAATTAGAATGTATATTTTATACCTGCAAAATATTGTCTTCCGGGATCAACAGTAATTGATGGATCTTCAGAATCATACACACCATTGTGATTATTATCACTTGTGAAATATACTGATTGATAGAATCGTTTGTCAAATACATTATTTACTTTTGCAAAGAATTCAAAATTATGATCTCCAATTTTCATATTGTATCGTGCTTGTAAATTCAACGTTGCATATCCTGGCATTTTAATATCATTGGTTTCATCTGCATAATAACTTGATTGAGCATAGAGTTCAGAGATAAGTTTCAGATTTTTAATTGGTTCATAAGTTGTATAAATATTGATTTTATGATGAGGAACTCTTGGTACTTCATTCCCAATTACGTCTGCAAACTCAACATAACTATATGAATGTAAACTTGGAACATAACCTGTTCTTACTCCAACAGGTAAGTGATCGGTAAATTTTGAACGTAAATAGGTATAGGCAACATCAATTGAGAGATTATCAGTTGGCTTGCTATTAAGTGCAAGTTCGATACCTCTATTTTGAGAATCTCCTATATTGGTTATCTCTTTACTTAAAAATGCATAGGTTCCAAATTCTCTTCCGATAATATCTTTTGTGTCAATTTGAAATAAAGTTACTTCGTAATTGAAATTTGAAAAATTCCCTCTTGTTCCTATCTCATAAGTTCTACTTTTTTGAACATCAATAGTATTGGTGAAACCATTTTCTTCATTGTCTAGAATACTCTTAACTTGCGGGGTTCTAAATCCAGTTGAATAATTTCCAAAGACAGCATAATTGTCATTAAAATTATATACCCCACCTAGTCTATAAGAGTTTTGCTTAAATGTTTTTTCTATACCCTGATTGACTTCATTCCAAATCACTCCGTCATAATCATCTTCAAAAGAGAGATATTCGTCAGTTTGTTTATCATGACGAATATTAAATGTAGTAGTGAATTGTGGAGTGAATGCATATTTTAATTCACCATAGTAAGCATGAAGTTTTTGATTATCTTCTGTTTCAGAGGTTTCGCCCTCATAGTGTTCTTCTCGAAGACCAGTTCTAGAACTAATAGAGCTATAATCAACAAGAGTTTGACTTGCATCTAAATATTTTCGATCCCCATATTCATACCCTAAAAGAAAAGCCAATTTGTCTAATTCTTGTTTATATTCAATCTTTGCACCCTTTTGTTTTTTGTGTTCTAGGGAATGATTAGAATAAGTTGATGCCATAGGATTTCCGGCTAAATCCTCATCTTGAGGGCTTGATTGAAAATCATATTCGTCTAAATATTTGTATACATTGACTAATAGATTCCCACCATTGTTAAAATCTTTATTGTATTTTAAAAAATATTTATCAAGTTCAACATTATTATCTTTTTGAAAGGATGAAGCAGTTTCCGATCCATCCGGATCGTTTTCAGCGGCAGTTACACCTGTAACACTTGTTCTTCCTGCTCCTTCAAATTTTGTTGTTTTATCTATACCTAGCGTTACATCACTAGTATCATCAAGATAATAAGTAAATTTTCCACCATATGATTTTGACCAATATGCTGAGTCGACCCAATATCCATCCGTTGATCGATCATTGGCATTAAGATTAACTGCAAAATTTTCATTACTATGATTAAAATCTATATTATAATCTCTATAGTTTTCAATTCCATATTCTGCACCTAAAGAAAATTCATTTTTACTCCCTTTAGGTCTAGAAGTAGTGATAATGATTGCACCACCAGTAGCTGTGTTTCCGTATAAATAAGACGCAGAGCCTTTAATTACTTTGATACTTTTTATATCACTTATATTGAGTCTAAACTTACCACTTTTAGCATAAACTGGAACACCATCAACAATAACTGCAACACCGGTATCTTCACCCATGAATTCTTGCTGACCCACACCTCTCATGTGTATTTCAACCACTTCCCCAGCTCTTATATCAGCTGTAACTCCTGGTACACCTTTTAATAACTCTCCAACATTTTTCGCTCCAGTTTCCTGTATTTTTTGTTCATCTATATAAGAAATAGTTGATGCTTCTGTAGCTTTTGAACTTTCAATAACATTTACTGTTGAAGATTCAATATTAATGACCCCTAGATCATCTGTTGCATTTGCACATAAAGCCAGTGCACACGCAAGCGAAATTTGATTAATTTTTTTCATTTTCTCTCCCAAAATATAGTGTATACGCCACCATAATTTTGATTCAAGAAAATATTTAGATTGAAACCAATATAATATGAATGGCGTAAGTAGCCAGATTCTCTGCTGTTAAAATCGTCACTTTCCAAGCAGCAGGGAATCCTTAAAAAATTAAAGATTTAATTATTTCTAAAATCTGTTAATTAATTGTTAAATTTTAGTCTATGGTAACAAGAAAGTTATATTAATCTAAAATAGGCAGTTTTGCTTAAATTATCCACTCAGTGAATACAAATAAAAATTTACTTACTTTATGGTAGAATGTCCGTTTTAAAAACAATTAAGGAATTTTAATGAAAAAACTCATTTTTGTATGTTTAGTAGGAATTTCAACGCTGTATGCAGCATCTTTGAATTCAATTGCGTTAATGGTAAATGATCAAGCAATCACTACTTTTGACATTGAAATGGCAATGAAAACGGGTCTAACAAAGAAACAAGCAGTTGATAAGCTCATTGACAAAGCATTGTATGATCAAGAGATTGAAAAGCACGGTGTATTTTTATTGGATAGCGAATATGAAGCGTATTTAAACAATCTTGCTAGACAAAATGGGATGAGTACGGATGACTTTAAAGCAGTTATTGCAAAACAATATGGAAGTTATCAGTTATTTGAAATGCAAACAAGAAATAAAATGTTAAATGAAAAAATGATTCAAGCCGTGGCAAGAGGTAATATCAAAATTGCAACTGATGAAGATATGAAAATTTTCTATGATAAAAATAAAGAACAATTTAGTAGTGCATCGGTCTTTGATGTGGTTGAATATGCATCAAAAAATAAAATTGTCTTAGAATCAGTGGCTCAAAATCCGATGTTAAATACTGATTTGGTAACTAAGAGTGAAAGAAGACTTGATAATACTAATTTAAACCCTCAAATAAAATATTTATTAAATGCAACAAAAGTTGGAAGCTTCACTCCAGCATTAAGAGTAAATGATGGATTTGTGATGCTATATCTGAAGGATAAATCAGGATATACAATCTTGCCATTTGAAGAAGTGAAAAAACAAATTTTTGAACAAATGATGTTAGAGAGAGAATCAATGTATGTTAAAGACTATTTTGAAAGACAAAAAATCTCTGCAGATGTACAAATTATAAAATAAGGATAAATATAGATGTTTGAAGTAATTATTGGATTAGAAGTTCACGTACAATTAAATACAAACACAAAACTTTTTTGCTCGTGTGCAACAAGTTTTGGAGAAGATCCAAATACAAATATTTGTCCAGTGTGTATTGGTATGCCTGGAGCATTACCAGTACTCAATAAAGAAGCAGTGCATAAAGCAATTCAATTGGGGACTGCATTGAATGCTCAAATCAATCAAAAATCAATTTTTAACAGAAAGAACTATTTCTATCCAGATTTACCAAGTGGCTATCAAATATCTCAATTTGAGGTTCCTGTTGTTGGACTTGGTGAGTTAACAATTGATTTTCCAGATGGAACGCATAAAACTATAGGAGTAACAAGAGCACACTTAGAAAGTGATGCAGGGAAAAATATCCATGATGGTGAACTGTCAAAGGTTGATCTCAATAGAGCGGGAACTCCACTGCTTGAAATTGTTTCAGAACCAGATATGAGAAGTGCACAAGAAGCGATTTTATACTTGAAAAAATTGCATAGTATCGTACGATATATTGGAATTAGTGATGCGAATATGCAAGAAGGCTCATTTCGATGTGATGTGAATGTATCTATTCGACCAAAAGGGGATACGAACCTTTACACTAGATGTGAGATCAAAAATATGAACTCATTTAAGTTCATAGAAAAAGCAATCCAATATGAAGTACAGCGACAAATAGAAGCGTGGGAAGATGGAGTGTATGATCAGGAAGTTTTCCAAGAAACACGATTGTTCAATGTAGAAAGTGGTGAAACACGAAGTATGAGAGGAAAAGAAGATGCCGCAGATTATCGATATTTTCCAGACCCAGATTTACTTCCAGTAATCATCAGTGATGAGATGTTGGAACAATATTCACAAATACCAGAACTTCCAGATGAAAAGAAAGAACGATTTGTAAATGAATTTGGACTCAAAGAGTATGATGCTTCAGTCATCACAGCTGATCTTGAAATGGCACATTTCTTTGAAGAGATGATGAGTTGTGGTATTAGTGCAAAAAATGCAAGTTCGTGGTTAACGGTTGAACTTCTTGGACGATTTAAAGAAGGAATCAGCCTTGAAAATTCTCCTGTTGATGCGAAAAAATTAGCTTCATTGGTTCAAAGAATTGAAGATGGTACGATCTCAGGAAAAGCGGCTAAAGAAGTGCTTGATCATTTGATGGAAAATGATGTAAACGTTGATGATGTTATTGATCAGCTTGGATTAAAACAAGTAAGTGATGATGGTGCATTATTGACTATGATCGATGAGATATTGGCAAACAATGAAGATAAAGTAGCAGAATACAAAGGTGGAAAAGAGAAAATGTTCGCCTTCTTTGTTGGGCAAGTAATGAAAGCAAGTAAGGGTACCGCAAATCCACAAAAAGTAAGTGAACTACTTAAACAAAAACTTGCATAAGGGATACAAATGGCTAACATTGCAGTAATTGGTGCAGGAAAGTGGGGACAAGCTTTACACTTTGCTCTTAGCCAAAATCAAGAGGTATTGATCACCTCAAGAACCAAACGAGAGATACCAAATTTTGTTGATCTGCAAACAGCTTTGGATTGTGAATATTTGGTATTGGCAATCCCTGCACAACAAATTCGTTCTTGGCTCCAAGAAAACTTTACTTATACTAATCAAAAGATTTTAGTTGCTGCTAAAGGAATTGAAGCTAGTTCAGGGGCATTTTTAAAAGAGATATATGAAGAATATGTTCCTTCATATAATCTTGGATTTATCTCTGGACCATCATTTGCTGCTGAAGTGATCAAAGGGTTGCCAACCGCACTAGTGATCAACAGTGAATCAGAAGAATTTTACAATGCCTTTGCCCCATTTTTTCCAAAGTTTATCAAGACTTATTATAGTGATGATGTGATCGGGGCTGAAATTGCTGGAGCATATAAGAATGTACTAGCCATAGCTAGCGGAATCTGTGAAGGATTACAGCTTGGAAACAATGCCAGAGCGAGTTTGATCTCGCGAGGTTTGGTTGAGATGCAACGATTTGGATTCGAATTTGGAGCACGAACTGATACCTTTACTGGACTTAGTGGAGCAGGAGATCTGTTTTTAACTGCAAGCAGTACTATGAGTAGAAATTTTCGGGTTGGAATTGGTTTAGCGGAAGGAAAATCTTTAGAAACTATTTTAGAAGAGCTTGGTGAAGTAGCCGAAGGAGTTCCTACAGCAAAAGCAATCCAGCGATTGAGTAATGAAAAAAATATCTATACTCCAATAGCTCAAGAAGTCTCTCTAATCTTGGAGGGGAAAGACCCAAAAGATAGTTTAAGAGATTTGTTGCAAAGTTAAAATGCAAACCATATCTTTTTTCAATCTCTCATTTATGCTTATCCCATTAATTTTTGTGGGATATTTTTATGCGAAATGGGCTGGAAATAAAAGTGAAATAGTTATTGCTACACTTCGAATGACGATACAGCTTATAGCCATTGGGTATGTATTAGTTTATTTGTTTGAAAACAAAGAGCCAATATTAGGTTTGGGTATTGTCTCTTTTATGGTGATAGTTTCTGCATGGATTGCTTTACGTAATACACAAGATAAATCATTGCAACACTATAAACAAATCTTTATCTCTATTGCTGTTTCAGGGTTTATACAATTAGTATTGATCATGGGAATTGTTTTAGAGCTTGAAGAATTATATGAACCAAGGTTTTTAATACCCATTGCAGGGATGATCTTTGCTAATGCAATGAATGTCTTATCTTTAGCCATTGAGCGATTTGAAAAAGAGCAACAAAAAGGGGTAAGTTTTATTGAGGCTAGAGAATTTGCTTTTAAAGCTTCATTGATCCCCCAGATCAATTCATTTTTAGCCGTTGGTTTGGTATCCCTTCCTGGAATGATGACTGGACAAATACTCTCTGGAGTGGATCCAATGATTGCTGTACGTTATCAAATTATGATTATGATCATGGTATTAAGTAGTGCAGGTATTGCGATGGTACTCTATTTTTTAATGAAAGAAAAAACTGATATAATACAAAAGAATAAATAGAGGGTCACCTCTAACTAGGAGAAAAAATGCAACAATTTTTAGAACAAGCGAAAAGTTCAAGTAGAATTATTGCGAATTTGAGTGGAGAAGTAAAAAATTCTGTTTTAAATCAAATGGCAGATGCACTCATGGAAAATTGCGATGCAATTGTACGAGAAAATGGAAAAGACCTTGAAGATGGAAGAAGAAATCAATTAAGCGGTGCATTAATGGATCGATTGCTTTTAAATGGTGATCGAGTAAAAGGTATGAGCGATGCTATTAGAGAAATTGCTCAACTCAAAGAACCAGTTGGAAGAATTTTAGATGGTTGGGTAACGCAAGAGGGACTCAATATTCAAAAAGTCTCAATTCCTATTGGCGTGATTGGGATCATTTATGAAAGCCGACCAAATGTAACGAGTGACACAGCAGCACTTTGTTTTAAAAGTGGAAATGTTTGTGTTCTTAAAGGTGGGAAAGAAGCGCAACATAGTAATGAGATCATTGCAAAAGTATTGCAAGAAGTATTGATTAAAAACAATCTTCCAGCACAATGTATTTCACTCTTACCAGACAGTAGTAGAGAAGGAGTTGCAAACTTAATCAAGCAAGATGCTTATGTTGATTTGATTATTCCAAGAGGTGGTGAAGCACTGATAAAATATGTCAATGAAAATGCAAGTGTACCAGTGGTCAAACATGATAAAGGGCTTTGTCATACGTATATTGATAAAGATGCCAATGCACATATGGCAATTGAGATTTGTTTGAATGCAAAATGTCAAAGACCTGGAGTATGTAATGCTATGGAAACTTTATTAGTGCATAAAGATATTGCACGAAATATTTTGCCTGGATTATATGATGCTTTTATAGCTGAAAGTACAGTCTTAAGGGGGTGTGAAGATACAGTAAAAATCATTGATATAGAATGTGTGACTGAAAATGATTATGATACAGAGTATTTAGCCAATGAACTTTCAATTAAGATCGTTGATGATGTGAATGGAGCGATTGCTCACATAGCGAAATATGGTTCTGGGCATAGTGAATGTATCGTATCTGAAAACTACACTACTGTTAATAGATTTATGGATCAAGTAGATGCAGCATGCGTGTATGTAAATGCAAGTACACGATTTACTGATGGTGGAGCATTTGGATTTGGAGCTGAAGTGGGTATTTCAACCAATAAACTTCATGCTCGTGGCCCAATGGGAATCAATGATCTTACTACGTATAAATTCAAAGTGTATGGAACAGGGCAAATTAGATAGCTCTAGTTCCCATACATATTTTTCAAACTATCTAAAAGTTGATTCATCTCTTCAGGTGAAGGCATCCCTTCTTGTGGAGACTGTGTTTGTTGAGTTTTAAAATTTGGTAGAGTAAATGATTTACTCGTTATTTTTGGATTTAAATCAATTTTTGTGGCGATTTGCGTTTGTGTTGTACCCATAGCATTGGCAACACTTTTTAACATAATCCCTTTATAAAAACAAATTGTAGATCCACTATACTCCCAGTTTTCACATTTGTAACCTAAAACTTTATCACTTCCAATTTTCTTTGCACCCATTTGTTGCATTGCTTTTTCACCTTGTTGTGGTGAATATTGTGCAAATTGTTGTATTGACATTTCACTGATCGTTCGATCTTCAAAATCAACACTATAGATTTTATCTCCATCGATTTTTGTCATGGTTTTATCGGTTTGTGTTTGACCCATAATCGTTTGGTTAACAGTTTCAGAGCTTAACTCTTTTTTCCCATAATCTGTAAATAATAATGAAGCTTCTCCACTAATACTAGTTTTCATGCCCATTGTTTCACCTGATCCTGAGATAGTATATGTGACTTGGGCACTTTTGATTTCATATCTCTTTTCACTCGCATTGGCAATACTCAGTGTGAATACACACATCAATAATATAAACATCGTTTTCATTTTATCTCCTTTTATCTTTCCCATAATATTGCAATATCTTCAATCATAATATCACTACGTCTTGGTTTGATATATAAACTTTGAATTTCATAATTATCTAAAGCATATTGTTGTTCAATCTTTTCAATTTCCTCTTCAAGTTCATTGTTTAAAATTTGCATATCTTCTTGTAGTTCCTGAATGAGCAATTCTGTATTTTTAACATCTGTGCGTTCTTTTAAAACACTTTTCCCTTTTTTGATGGCACTCGCCCCACGGCTAAGTGTTGAAGTACTGGTAGCTTTTCTTCCAAAAAGGGCACTTAAAACAGTTAAACCAATACCAATGACCGTATCAGTTGTTTTGGAACTCACATCCTCTTTTTCTTTTTCTAATTTGATTTGCAGTCGCATCATACGATCTTCAAGTGTTTCTTGTTTTGAAGCAAAACGTTTTTCAAGTTTGTCAATATTTTCTTCTTTTTTCTCTTTTAAAACAGTTTCAATATCAATGAGAAATGATTGTTTATCTTGGTGTAGTGAAGATTCAAGTTTAAGTGCTTTACATTCAAATAGTTCCATCTTTTTATTTCCATAAAGGTAATTTGAAAGATCTCGAGATTCTTTTGATAGATTTCGCTTGGTTGTAATCAATGATGGTAATGGTTCATACGAAGCATTGTTGATCACTGTAGAACTTAAATTGGTGAGTTCATCTTCATATGCTTCTTCCCAAGAGATTAAATTCATATCTTCATATAGATCAAGTTTATAGGTAAAATTTTCTTCAATATCAATTGATCTTTTTTGATTAAAGTATTTTACTTTTGTTTTTGCATAAAGATAGGGATAAAATGGTGTTCGTGCATTGATATTAGTATCATTGAAATATTCTTTGATATCTTCAGATATCAATGGTTTTATTGTGCTGACAGATTGATTCACATGTTTTTGAACTGATGGTTGTGTTTCTTTGGCAATAGCCACAGTATTTGACTTTTTGTTTTCCATCAACATTCTAATATCATCTTTAGTCATTGGTCCTTTTAAATATGATAAAACCCATCTCGTATAAAATTCTTGTGTTTGTTCTTCATGGATATTTTTCAAGAAGAAGTGGCGCCCTTTAAGGGTAGCGATTTTTTCTGCTATCTCGTCTTTACTTAAATTAGATTTGGCTGCAAGTGGATCAAGAACTTTCGCTATATCTTGTTTCGTTTGTAATTTTCCAATAAACCAAGTTCCGATGTTACTAAGCCCTTTATAATCTAGGTCGATAGGATTTTGAGTAGAGAGGATCATTCCACATCCAAAGGCTCTAGCTTGTTTGAGTAGTAGAAGCATTGGTTCTTTACTAGGTGGATTTTTTGTTGGTGGGAAAAACCCAAATATCTCATCCATATATAATATTGAACGTAAAACACTACTTCCTCTTTGTCTTCTCATCCAATTGATATAAGCATTTAAAAGGATCGTTACAAAGAACATTCGTTCATTGTCATTAAGATGAGCAATATTAAAAATAGCTATTTTAGCTTTTCCATTTTCATCATACATCATCTTTTGAATATTGAGTTCTTCCCCTTGGATCCATGAAGAAAAAGTGACTGAAGAGATCACGTTATTCAGTAGCATTGCAAGTTTCATACGCTCATTTTGAGCATAAAAAGTATTTAAGTCTAAAATACCTATTTTGCTAAATGGGGGAGTCGCAATATATCCAATAAGTTGTTCAAGACTTAAATTTATTTGTTGTTTCCAAAAGTGTGCAAAGATATTTGATAAGAGAAGATGCTCTTTTGACTGTATTGGATCTGCCTCAATTGAAATGAGTGCTAGTAGTGAGGAAACAGTGGTGTTTATAAGTGAATTAAAGGTATCACTATCTTCAATAACATCAATACTCGGGGCTTCAAAACTTCCTAAAATATTCACTCCAACTCCAGCTGAACTTCCAGGTGTATAGATCGTTTTTGTTACATCATGAAGTTTTTGTATTCGAGATTTGTCTTGATGAAAGGAACCAATTCCTTTTTCCCACATAGTTGCAGTTTCATGTGCAAGTTCTTCGACAGTTTTACCTTTATTTGATGCAGTCGTGGTATCGATCCAAGGAGTAAAATCTTCTTTTGTCATTTGTGGAAATGTCAGACAAAGATTTCCCATATCTCCTTTTGGATCAATCACGATCACAGGAATATTATCAATTGCAGCTTCTTCAATTAAGCCAATACCAAGACCTGTTTTTCCTGAACCAGTCATCCCTATGATGGCTGCGTGCGTTGTTAAGTGTTTGGATTTATAAAGATTGAGCTGGTCATCACTTGAATTTTTTCCTAAATAAAATAGACCCATCTTTTCGTAGAGTTCTTGCACATTTATCTCCTTACTTGAGTATAAGTAATTCTAACATAAAAGAATCAATTGTTTCATTATAGTTTAAATAATTAATAGTATAATTAAAAAAATTATTAAAAAGGAGAGATGTGAGAAAAAATAAATAAATAAAAGCAGTAATACAAACATATTCGTAGAGAAATAATAAAAAATAGAAAATAAAGGAAAAAAATAATGAAAAAAATCATTTTAATATTGTTGAGTGCAAGTTATTTATTTGCCATGATAAATGTGCAAAGTGCAAGCAAAGAAGAGTTGATGAGTATAGATGGAATTGGTGAAAAAAAAGCTGAATCTATCATAGAATACCGAAAAACCCATCCAGTCAAAAATCCAGAGGATCTTTTATTGGTAAAGGGCATTGGTCCAAATATCGTCCAAAATATTAAAGATGATATTAAAATCAAAACAAAAAAATAAAAAATAAATATAAAAGTAACTAAAATAAAGATAAATAATTGTAAAATAATATAAATTTATCTTCAAAGGAGACAGTATGAGTCAATTGGCAGAAAAGTTGGAGCTATATAATGCAAAAATCAAAGAGATCGAATCGGGATATGATGCTGAACTTTTAGCAAAAGTTACAAAAGGTTTAGGCCCATCAATTTATAACAAAGATGCTGAAACAATAGCTTGTTCAGACCCTTCTGAATTAAAAAGAGTTAAAGACAAATTTTTAAGAGGAAAATTGGCTTTGACAAATGATGAGTCTGATTTAGATGCTGCTATTCAATCAGTTTGCGAAAAAATGGGTACGGCAAATAAAAATAAATATAGAGCAATCTTTTACTATCTTCTAGTGGTTGCTTTCAACAAACAAAACGCTTATAAATAATTTGTTTTGTATTAGGAAGTGATTCCACTTCCTAATTTTTATTCAAATCTTAGTAATATACAAAAATTTAAAATCACTCGAGGGTCATTAATGACAAAAAGCATATTTAGAGAATATGATATTCGTGGAATTGTTCCATTGGAGCTCAATGAGCAAAGCGTCAAACTTATAGGGTATTTTTTAGGGAAATATATTGTTTCAAAAACAGGATTAGATTCTTATGTTGCTATAGGATATGATGCACGAACACACTCTAAAGAACTTTTTGGATACCTCACTTCTGGTCTTAATTTTGCAGGGTGTAGAGTTATGGGGATGGGTATGGTTGCAACAGGAGTGAATTACTTTACCAATTACCAATTTTTTGATGGAATTACTCCAAATGCAACCGTAATGATTACAGGTTCACATAATCCAAGTGAATATAATGGATTTAAGATCACAGTAGATAAAGCACCTTTTTTTGCCGAGCAAATTTACAGCTTAGGGGATGAGATTTTACAAAATTCAAATATGCAAATTGAAGATAATACAGATTATATAAATATTGATGTGAAATCAAAATATATTGAATATATGCTCAATGAGTTTAAAGATTTAAAGTCAATGAAAGGAAAATTTATCTTTGATTGTGGGAATGGGGTTGCTGATACGGTTTTAACTGATATATTAGATGCATTTGAACTTGATTATACGGGATTATATTGTTATCCAGATGGGACGTTTCCAAATCATCATCCAGACCCAAGTGTAGAAGAAAACCTTAAAGATGTGATTGAAGCATTGAAAGGAAATTATGATTATGGGTTTGCATATGATGGGGATGCGGATAGAATTGCATTTTTAACAAAAAAACATAATGTCAAAGGAGATATTATGGCGATGCTTTTTGCTTCACAAATGAACAATCCAACAGTGATTGGTGAAGTGAAATGTTCGCAAATTATGTATGACTCAATCAATAAATATGGAAAAGCAGTGATGTACAAAACTGGACATAGTAATCTCAAAGTAAAACTCAAAGAACTTGATGCTGATCTTGCGGCGGAAGTTTCTGGACATATCTTCTTTAACGATAGATATTTTGGATTTGATGATGCTATTTATGCAACGTTAAGATTTTTAGAGTTGATTCATAAAGGAATAGATATTGATGGATTTATTGATAAATTACCAAAAGTATATTCTACTGAAGAGATCAAAGTGAAAACAACGGAAGAGGAAAAATTTGCTTTAGTTGAAAAGATAAAAGAACTTCTTCAAAATCCACCAGCAGATTTTCCAAAAATCGTAGATATTATTGATGTTGATGGCGTAAGAGTGATATTTGAAGATGGTTGGGGGTTGGTACGAGCCAGTAATACTACTCCTGTATTAGTGACACGATTTGAATCAACGAATCAAGAGTTAGCAAAAGTATATGAAAATAAAATTAATGAATTAATACAAGAAGCTCAAAAACAGTTATAATGCAAAGTCATTTTTAAGTAGTTGTTCATATGCTTCGAGCTTTGCAGTTACTTTTTCTAGATACCGTTTGGTCTCATTATAGGGAAGATCTTTAAGCATCTTATCATAGACCATTTGTGGCTGCATGGTATTAATAGTTTCAATAGCATTTTGTACTTTTGTTGAATCAATAAAAGCTCTAGAAACATTTCCCGCTCCTGAATTATAAGCTGCAATGGTTAAGTATAATCTGCTTTTATCATTTTCAACATCTTTAAAAATATAAAAATAGAGTAAATGTAAATACGCACTTCCTAGTTTGATATTATTATCTGGATTATAAAGGTATTTCGAGCTTGGGATACGTGTTTTTTTATAAACAAATCTGTAGGCATCCATACCTGCTGTTTGTGGAACGATTTGCATTAAACCATATGCAGGGGCAGTTGAACGTGCTAATGGATTGAAATCACTTTCACTATGCATAATTGCATAGATTAAATTTGCTTCGATCTTATATCGTTGACTGTATTTTTTGACTACTTTAAAATAGCGTTTTGCTTTTTTTTGAACACTTTTTTTAGGTAATTTGAGTTTTGTTTTATATATTGCATGATCTTTGTGTTGTACTTTGATCAATGGAGCATTTTGTAATTGTGTTTGTAATTCATTTTGTATTTCTAGATCACTTAAATCAATTAAAACGGCATTGTTATTTTCATTAATCGATTTTATAGTATCTGTATCAATTGGATCATTTTTAAGTGCATCTTGGAGTGATTTATTATATAGGTCTTGTAATAAAACTGGAAATTCGAATTTTGCTTGTTGTTCACTAGTGGTGATGGTTTCAAGAGCGATTGTATTGTTTTCAAAATCGATTACTTGTTTTTGAGTAAGATTCTCATTATATCCAACCCATTTTTTTGAAGTGCTGATTTCTGGATTATCCCATTTTTTCTTTAGTCTTTTTTGAAAAAGATGTGTTTGAATTAAATAGTTTGCTTTATAGTTGAAAAACTTTTCATCTCTTGGTTGTTCAACTGTAAATCCCGCAGCAAATATATTGTTTAGTATGGTACTACACACCAAAAAAACAATATATTTACGCCATGAATTCATTTTGAAATTCTAATTATCGTTAAACTTTTTTATCAGTTGTTTAGCTTGTTCTAATGCTTTTTCACTACTTGTTGGATCAAAAGTTAAGGCAACTGCCATTCTTCTTCCAATATGTGACTGTGGTTTTCCAAAAACTCTTACAAAGGAATTTTGAGTGAATACTTCTGGGTCAATCTCTACATTTGGAGTGAATGTGTCATTTTTTGCTTTATAAGCTGCACTAGCACCCGCTCCATAATTAATAAAATCCATTGGAAGGCCAAGTACTGCTCGTACATGTAGGGCAAATTCGCTCTGAGATTGAGTGATCATAGTAACCATACCAGTATCATGAGGTCTAGGGCTTACTTCACTAAAGTATACATTATCCCCTTGAATGAACAGCTCAACTCCAAAAATTCCTCTTCCACCTAGACCATCTGTGATTTTTTGAGCTACATCGATTGACTTTTGCTTTGCTATTTCACTCATTTGCATTGGTTGCCATGAGAAGATATAGTCTCCATCTTGTTGAATATGTCCAATAGGTTCACAAAAAACGGTTCCAGTTTCATTTCGTGCAGTTAAAAGTGTGATCTCATAATCAAATTTGATAAATTCTTCTACGATCAATTCACTTGCATCTCCTCTGGCTTCTTTTGCCATATCCCATGATCTTTGGAGCTCACCTGGACCTTTAGCAATACTTTGACCATGTCCAGAGCTACTCATGACTGGTTTGATCACACAAGGGAATCCAATTTCAGCTGCAGCGTTACATAGATCCTCAAACGTTGAAACAAATTTGTATTTACTTGTTGGAAGTCCTAATTGTTCAGAAGCAAATTCTCGAATATTTTTTCTATTCATTGTTTTGTTTACTGCTTGCGCATTTGGAATAACATGAAATCCTTCATTTTCTGCTTCAATTAATGCATCTATTGCAATTGCTTCAATCTCAGGCAAGATATAATCAGGCTTTTCTCTTCTGATGACATCTAAAACTTCATTTTTATTTTTCATATTGATTGTATATGATTTATTGGCTACTAATTGAGCTGGAGCGTTGTTATAACTATCTACAGCAATAGTTTCAACGCCTAATCGTTGTGCTTCAATGATAACTTCTTTTCCTAATTCTCCACTACCAAGTAAGAGTATCTTTGTAGAGTTTGATTTTAATGGAGCAGTAAATTGCATTTTGAATCCTAATATAAGTGTTTTTTTATGATTTGTGATTTTAACATAATATAGAAAAATTTTTACATAAATAAAAAAAGGCAGAGGAAAACTCCTCTGCCTTTAGTGTAAGATTGCTTAAATCTTTTACAGTCTAGATTCGTATCTTCTAAGCATGTAAAGTTTTTTAAGCATTTTCTTTCTAGCACTGATTTTTTGCTTTTTACGCTTTTCAGTGTTAGGTTCGAAATATCTTCTAGCTCTTGGGTCAGTAACGATTAGGTTTCTGTCACATTGCTTTTTAAATCTTCTGTACGCTCCGTCAAAAGATTCGCTATCCTTAACCTTAATACCAGGCATTAGGCTTCACCTTCTTTCTTTTTTTAAATTGGACGCGTATTATATTTAAAGTTTGCTTAATCCTTTCTTTATTTATGTTGTGGTATAATAATTCAAAATAGCAAAAATAATTGGAAATTATAATATGAATTTAACCCATCTTGATGAAAATGATAGACCAAAAATGGTTGATGTTTCTGATAAGAATGAAACAGTGAGAGTGGCAATAGCTTCTGGAAA
>JBNLDA010000010.1:0-23040 GCA_050304095.1 Arcobacteraceae bacterium
TGATATCTGATCCACTAATAGTATGACCGTCGTGATTAAGGAATCTTGCAAGGGCAGAAAGTCCGATTCCTCCAATTCCAATAAAATGTATATTCATATAATCTTTGCCTTATGCTTGCAACAGATGTTGCATAAGTTGGTATTGTTGATTTAAAATATCTTTGTTTTGTTCGCAATATTCTTTTGGATCAATTTGGAAATTCACAATAAAATATCCTAATGATTCTTCATCAGGTTCTTTGTCCATATCAACACAATTTGTATAAAAAGTTTCCATATCAATCTCTTTTGCACACTCAATGATATGAATATTTAATGCTTCACATAAAATATCATTATCGATCATTTGTGACATCACAAAAAAGAGTTCATTTGCACCTGTGAAGTTTCCAATACTCCATTTTTCAATAGCGTGTTCATAAAAAGCTCGAACATAAAAAAGTTCATCACCCTCTAACGTTAGTTTTTTATTTTGATTGAGAATTGTTTCCACCTTATCAAATGCAATTTGTAAAATATTTTCATATACTTTATTTATTCGATCATCTTCATCGAGATCAAGAATCAATAATGAATCCAATACTTCATACAGTGCAGCAATATTTTGTGTTTCAATCGCATCATTTTGTGTTTCTTGCAGATATTTTAAAAAATCTGGATTAGTTCGTGCTTGGTTAAGCTGGTTTTGATCCATCAATAAATTCCTTTAATCGTTGTAATACTTCTTTTGTTTTTGTTGCATTTTCAACTAATGCTATTCGAACATATCCTTGTCCGATCCCATTTCTTCCTAGAAAACTACCAGGAAGAACTTTGATATTTTTTTCTCGGTAAAGCTCTTGAGTAAATTTTAATTCATCATCAACTTTGAGCCAAATATAAAATGTCGCTTGTGGCATATCTATATCTAATATCTCTTTTGCTAATTGAAAATTTTGTTTATAGGTTTCTCTAAAAATTTTTACATGATCTTCATCATTCCATGCTACAGTTGCAGCACATTGGATTGGTTCTGGAACAGCACATCCTACATACGTTCTATATTGCATATAGTCTTTAAGAATATTTGCATCTCCAGCGATAAATCCACTTCTAAGCCCTGGAGCAGAACTTCTTTTAGAAATTGAGTTAAGCGCTAGTACATTTTTAAAACTTTTATTTCCAACAGCAATACTAGCTTCTAATATTGAAATTGGCTTATTATTTTCATCAAAATAGAGCTCACTATAACATTCATCATTGATTAAGACAAAATCAAATTCTAATGCTTTTTTTACCCAGTTTTGTAACTCTTCATCACTAATACAAACACTTGTTGGATTGTTTGGAAAGTTTAAGATTACCAGATCACAACACTTGAGTTTATCATCACTTAACATAGCAGTGAAATCATTTTCTTCTGTTAGATCAATGTGGATCACTTTAGCTCGTGATGCAATAGCAGCACCTTCATAAATTTGATAGAATGGATTTGTATAAGCTATTGTTGGAGCTTCTTTATCAAATAGATAAAACTGAGGGAAGTTGAATAATACTTCTCTGGTACCAAAAGTTGGTATGATCTCTTCAGGTTTTAGTGCAACATTAAATCTTGTATTTACAAAATTGATCATTGATTCTTTGAGTTCACTCATTCCTGCACTTTTAGGATATTTATTGAGTTTTGAAGTGGTATTTTTTAATTCATCTTGAATAAATTGTGGAGTATCAAATTGAGGTTCCCCAATGGTTAAACTGCTTGGTTCATAATTATTGTTTGGCTCAATGCCATTTAAGAGTTCCGCTAATTTTTCGAACGGATATTGCTGAAAATTCATATAGTTTTTATTCCTCTATAATTGGTATAAATATTTGATTGTATTCGTCTATGTCGTATGAAAGAAGATCGCTATCAGTTTGTAAAAATTTGAAATATCTCGTTTCAAACATATCTTTTCTTAATGGTAGAATTTGAACAAAATTTTTCATTTTCTTCAATTCTTTAATAGGGTTTTTATTGCTTTGTACTACTTTTACCTCTTCGTTAAAGATTTTCCCCAAATTTTCAAAGTGTTCAATGATCTCAATTTTTGATTCTTCTTGTATAGGATTGTGATCATAGACCGTTACTTTTGTTTTTAACTGGCTTGATACATCAAAAATGATTGGTGAAATTTGCTCATAATGGTTTGGATCATTTAGCAAGATTACACTTTGGTTTGCTTTACTAATTGGTTCACTACCTAGTTTATAAAGTGGAATCTTTAGATTTAAAATGATTTTTGTTGCTTCTTTATATTTTAGCAGTGTATGTGAAAGTATTAACATTCCTACATTAAATCGTTTAATATCTTCTGGAAGGATATTTTTAAGACCCAGATTGTGGTAATCTAATTCGATTTCAACATCATCAAGTTTTTTAAATATTGCATAAATTTGTTTGATAAGTTGTGAATTTGTAGGTCGTGTGATTTTTACAATCAGTTTGTCATTTTTGAGCTTTCTATGAAGATCACGTATTTCTTTAGCACAATTGACTACCTCTTTTTCATCTTGAATATAAAGATCAAAGAAGATATAAATATTTTCTCCAAATGGTCTAGGGAAAAGTCCTTGAGTTTTTGAGATCGTTCCATATACTTGCATCAATACATCTGGATTTCCGATCATCAAAATAATATCATTAGGCTTTAAAACCAGTGATGGTCGAATATTGATCAGTTTGTCATTTCTGTATAGTCCAAAGATTTTCCAATCTTTTTGTTCAATTGAACCAATATATCTATAAGCATAAGAACTCCCAAATGGAATTCTTAGCTCCATAATTTCACCTTGTCGTAAACCTATATTTTGAGCAACAATTGGTACATTTGGGAGTTTTTCAAGTAATCCATTGGCAAGAACTTCGATTCCATTGTATCCATTGACATATGGGTCTTCAGTGATAGTGATATCCCAGTTGTTATAAATCGTAATTTGCAGATTCTTTTTAAATTGTCGAATATTTTTAATCACATTGAGAATCTCTTCTTTGCTATTAAGTACAATTAAGACTTCAGTGTGATTGGTTTTGTTTAATACGGTATATAATTTCGACATTGATGTTGGGTCAAATTTATAGAATGTAAAGTTTTCTGGTCTCTCATTTGGTAATATCGAATTATGCATATAAACAACATCATAGTTGTTGTTTACTACATTGGATTCAACCATTCGGCTTAATAGTTTTTTCGATACAATACCATCAAGAATAACTAATATATTTCTCATATACCCCTAACATCTCTTTAAAATAAAGGATATTATAGCTAAATGGAATTTAAAATTGATAAAATCGATGGTAATGCTCGTGCAACCACGATAAAAACAGCTCATAGTACGATTACTACTCCAGTATTTATGCCTGTTGGTACTCAAGCATGTGTGAAAGCACTAGATGCAAAAGATATGCTTGATTTTGGTGCAAAAATAATCTTAGGAAATACCTATCATTTATACTTACGACCTGGTCGAGAGATTATGAGAGAATTTGGAGGATTACATGGCTTTTCAAAATTTCCCAATTCATTTTTAACTGACTCTGGAGGCTTTCAAGCATTTTCATTAAGTGATATTAGTAAAGCAGATGAAAAAGGGATTATGTTCAAATCTCACATTGATGGAAGTAAACATTATTTCACCCCTCAAAGTGTATTAGATACTCAATATGATCTCAATAGTGATATTATGATGATCTTAGATGATTTGGTAGCGTTACCAAATACAAGAGAGCGAATCAAATTGAGTATTGAGCGAACAACGCATTGGGCAAAAGAAGCTATAGAGTATCATAAGCAACAAAGAGAAAAAGGGATTGGTCTAAATCAAAACATCTTTGCAATTATCCAAGGGGGAATTGACAGAGAGTTTAGAAAAATGAGTGCAGAACAATTATGTGCCTTAGAAGATTATGATGGTTTTGCTATTGGAGGATTGAGTGTAGGTGAGCTTAACAATGAGATGTATGATACGGTTGAGTGGACAACACAATTTATGCCAAAAAGTAAACCACGATATCTTATGGGAGTGGGAACTCCAGAGGATTTGATTGAGAACATTCATCGAGGTGTGGATATGTTTGATTGTGTTATGCCTACAAGAAATGCCAGAAATGGAACACTATTTACCTCTTTTGGAAGAGTCAATATCAAAAAAGCAGAATTTAAAACCGATCATGCTCCAATTGATCCTGAGTGTCATTGCCATACCTGTCAAAACTATTCAAGAGGGTATTTAAATCATTTAGAGAAAGCAGGAGAGATGACTTATTTCAGACTCGCTTCAATTCATAATCTACACTACTATTTAAATCTAATGCGACAGGCACGAGAAGCAATTTTAGAATCTCGTTGGGAAGAATTTAGAAAAGAGTTTTACGCTAAAAGATCATAAAACTCTTTTTGTATTTATGAAAAACAAGATGCAATTAATGCAAGTGAAACACATGCTATTGTTGAAATTGCATACATTTCAAATGTCGCAACTGAACTTGTGTTTTCATTGCTCTTTAAATGAATTGAATAAATACTCATAATATACCTTTTCTCTATATTTTATTACTATTATATATAATATACTATATTTTGTCAAGAAAAAATTACAATCAGATTACAAAAGCAAAAAATATTACAAAATTTCACACTTGCTATGCTATTGCTTATTTAATAGGATATAATTGCTTTTCTATTAACTTCAAAGGAGAGCGAATGTTAATTGATCTATTCACAGACTATATAAGAAATAAAAAAGACTTACGAGAATATGTTGAAAGAAGAAAAACGATTAAAGAAAGAGGCGAATTCAATGATCAGAAATTGATCAGAATTCAAGAAAACTTAGAACGTTTACAAAAAGAGAATCCAGATATTTATAATAAAATGTTTGAAGTACTTGAAGATGTATTTAGACGAGATCAAGGAAATTATGTAGAATATAGTTTGGATTTTGCTAGAGAGATTTTACAAATGTTTAGAGGAAAATCTTTAGAATCTATTTACGAGAACTATAAGGCGATATTAGATCACAAATACCAAACTGTTTGTTAAGAAGTTGCATAATTTATGCTATTGATTAAGCCTATTTTATGATCATTTGAAAGGAAAATAGAGCTTGAATGCAATTTTGCAATAGAAGTTTGTAACTCTTGGTAATATTGAAAATTTGAAGCAATATCATTGAGATAAATAGCGCCTACTCCAACTTTGCCTAAGGCTACAAGATCATTATTGCCTTTATCATCTTTGAGCCACACTTGCAGTTTATCAAAAATTGGATCATTTTCATCGATCCAATTATTCTGATCTGTATCAAAAACTCTTAGTTCACCAAAGCCATCATTAGTTGTTGGTCCAAAAAGTTCAGAACCATTATTGATGATTCCATCATTATTTTTATCAAGACTGAGATACCCATTGCCTTGTTTGAGTAAAGAAAGTATCTCTTGATTGCCATCATTATCAATATCAAAATTGAATTCTAAATCACTAAACATGTCAAAATGTTGATTGTTTAGATCATATTGAATTACCAATGGATCAATATAGACGGTTCTACTTACTTCTAATTTCTCTTTAGTGATCTCTTGAAAGGATTTGCTAAAATTGACTTTGAAATTGATATCGAGTGTTTTGCCTTCAATTTCAATTTTTGCAATCGATTGAAAGGCTATAGAATCTTTTTTTGTATATTCTTGAGTGCTACTCATAGAAAAGGTAGTTTTCATCGTACTGGAAGCAAATTTCTCTCTATTGTGTTGATCGATCAAGGAATCTGGATTGGAACTAATTGCAAATGAACCTTTGGGTTGCTTATCGCATTGCTTTTTGCCTAAAAGATTATCAATGAGTGATTCAACCACAAATCGTGCCATAAGAATTCTAAATGCATAGACTTTTTCTTTAGCTTCGTCACTCATTGGGATGGTGGTATTAGTTTCATGAGCACTGTGTAATTCAGATTTAAATGAATTCTCTACTACTCTTTTTTGTTTGAGTGTTGATGATGATTGTGTTTGTAATTCTACTTGTGCATCTTTTATAACCATAATGCCGATTATAACACAATAAACAAATTTTCGTTATAATACACAAAAATTAATATTGGGAATAAACAGAATGACTATTGATGACCAAATAATAGATAGAATCGCTAAACTTTCAAGTTTAGAAGTGGATGAAAGCAAAAGAGAATCACTCAAAAAAGAGTTAGGAGAGATCGTTAACTTTGTTGAGAACTTAAATGAAATAGATGTAAGTCATGTAGATGCAACATTTACAACAGTTGCAGGTGGTACACCATTTAGAGAAGATGTACCATCACAAGATAAAGAATTTAGTGAGCATGTATTAAAAAATGCTGCACGAAGTGAAGATGGGTATTTTATTGTTCCAAAGATCATTGAGTAGGCCTGACTAATGAAAGTATATGGAATAAAAACATGTGGAAGCGTGAAAAATGCATTAAAATTTTTCAAAGAGCATAACATTGAAGTAGAATTTGTTGACTTTAAAAAAGAGCAAATGCCTTGTGAAAAGATTGATTACTGGATTGGAAAAGTTGGAATTGATAAGCTTTTTAACAATAAAGGGACAAAATATAGAACACTCAAACTTAAAGAATTGAATCTTGATGATGCTGGGAAAAGAGAGTGGTTATGTAAAGAAAATATGCTTATCAAAAGACCAGTGATCGAATATGGAGATGATGAGGTTCACGTAGCGTGGAGCGAAGAGGAATATAAAGAAAAATTTCTATAATGAACGTAGAGATTACAAACTTCAAAACGTCAAAACTGGATGAGACACGATTTGTCCATCCAGTAAAAATCACTTATACGCAAAATGGTAAAGATCTTATTTGGGAAGCGGTACAAAGCTTTGATAGTGTTGCCGTTTTACTTTATCATGAAGAGTTCGAAAGCTTTTTGCTTGTAAAACAATTTCGACCACCAGTCTATCTTACCGATGAATCATTCAAATATACCTATGAACTGTGTGCTGGAATTATTGATAAAGATTGCTCAATAGAACAAATAGTCAAAGAGGAAATTGATGAAGAGTGTGGCTATGAAGTACCACTTGAAAATATCCAAAAAATCACTTCTTTTTTTACGAATGTTGGAGTATCTGGAAGTAAACAACATTTATACTTTGCAACAATTAATGAATCAATGAAAATTCACGATGGAGGTGGTATTCATACTGAGCAAATTGAGCTAGAATATTTACCAACTTCAAAAGCACATGAGTTTATCATGGATGAAACCAAAGCGAAAACACCAGGATTGATGTTTGCTTTTATGTGGTTTTTTGAGAATCAAAAATGAATATTGATGAAGCTATTGAGATATTTGTAAATTCAATTGATGATTCATGTTATAGATTTAATAAAGAGACACGAATAATAGAAAAAAAGACAATTTTTGTAAGTGGTTTTGTAGAACAAAATCAAATGTTACGGATTATTGAATTGTTAGATCAATTTGATCTAAAATATGAAATTGAGATTAATGGAAATATTAAGTTGATATGAGACTAAAAGAAGCTTATTTTGCTTCTTTTAGTGTTTCTGCGATCATGAATGCCAATTCTAAAGATTGATCAGCATTTAATCTTGGATCGCATTGTGTGTGGTATCTGCTTGAAAGATCAGCAGCAGTAATATTACTACTGTTACTTCCTGTACATTCTGTTACATCTTGACCAGTCATTTCAAGATGAATTCCACCAGCAACACTTCCTTGCGCTTTGTGAATTTGGAAGAATTGTTTTACTTCACTTAAAATGTTATCAAAGTCTCTTGTTTTGAATCCATTGTCAGTTTTTTCAACATTACCGTGCATTGGATCACAACTCCAAACTACCTTTTTCCCTTCAGATTCAACTCTTTTAAGAAGATTTGGATAAATATCAGCTACTTTATTCGCACCCATTCTAACGATAAGATTTAATCTTCCAGCTTCATTTTCAGGGTTTAGTGCATCAATCAATTTGATAAGTTCATCTTCTTGCATACTTGGACCAACTTTACATCCAATAGGATTTTTGATCCCTCTAAAGTATTCAATATGAGCTCCATCTAAATCTCGTGTTCTATCACCAATCCATAACATATGCGCACTACAGTTGTACCAATCATTTGTAAGGCTATCTTTTCTTGTTAAAGCTTCTTCATAATTAAGAAGTAATGCTTCATGCGAAGTGTAAAGTACTGTTTGAGCAATTTGTGGTGTGTTTTCTGCATTGATTCCACAACTTTGCATAAATTGTAATGTTTCAGAAATTCTGTTTGCAAGTTCTTCGTATTTTTCACCTAATGCATGATTTTTTAAATATGCTTGGTTCCAACTATGTACTTTATGCAAATCTGCCAATCCACCTCTTGCAAATGCTCGAATAAGGTTCATTGTCGCTGCACTTTGATTATACGCTTTTAAAAGTCTTTTTGGTTTTGGAATTCTTGCTGATTCAGTGAAATCAACATCATTGATGATATCACCTCTATAACTAGGTAATTCTATTCCATTTACTGTTTCAAAATCACTACTTCTTGGTTTTGCGAATTGTCCAGCAACTCTTCCTACTTTTACTACAGGTTTTCCACCACTAAAAGTCATAGTAACAGCCATTTGCATCATTACTTTGAATAGTGATTTGATGTTGTCTGCATTGAATGCATTAAAGCTTTCTGCACAATCTCCACCTTGTAAAAGAAATGCTTTTCCTTCACAAACTTTTGCTAAATCTTCTTTAAGTGTTCTAGCTTCACCTGCAAAAATCAATGGAGGATAGCTACTTAATTCTTTTTCAACCTTAGCTAGTTTTTCTTGATCTTCATAGATAGGTTGTTGTTTAATTGGAAAATCTCTCCAGCTACTTGGAGTCCACATATTTTATCCTTTTTATATATTTACAATTAAAAGTTCAAGATTTTATCTAATCTCAACTTTATTTGATATTACTTTGTTACTTTTTCCAATAGATCAGAAAATGAAACTTTAAATGCCTCTAAACCATCTCTAAGTAGTTTAGAGTAAACTTTTTTCATGTCGATATCAGCTTTTTCGACTGATTTGAAATATAAAGCACACTCTTGTGCATTTGGTATTTTTGATGGTTCTTTTGAACCATTTTTCACATAACTTTGAATTGTTGCTAATGGTGCAGTGTTGATTGAATTTGGGAAAATAAGTTCATTGATATAATGACTTGGATCCAAATCATCCCCTTTCACTCCAGTACTTGCGAACAATGTACGGATGTTATCATTCCCGAATTTAGTTACTTCATGATAACACAATGTTGCATTCATTATTCCCATTTTTCCAGCTTCAAGTCCAGCTAAAACTAGATCTCTATCACACATTCTGTCAAATCTACTTACAAATACAGATATCACTGCTTTCGTATCTCTTCCACTTTTGATGATCCCTTCATTCAATGCTTGAGCACATTTGATCGCCTGATCTGGTGAGAAAATTAATGTTGCGTTGACTGGAATTCCCATTGAAGTTAATTCTCTCATTGCTCCATATCCAGCTTCAGTTGCAGGAACTTTGATCATTACGTTATCTTTATTGATTTGTTGATGAAGTCTTGCACCTTCTTCAATTGTTCCCATCATATCATCACATAGTGTAGGATCAACTTCAAGAGAAACAAATCCATCGTTGTCATTTTTATCGTAGATTGGTTTCATAAGATCAGCTGCTCTTCTAATATCAGTGATCGCTAATTCTTCATAGATCTTTTTAGGATGATTTGCTTGCAACATTTGTTTTTGTTGACTATAAGCTGCTGAATTTGAAATAGACTGTTCAAAAATAGCAGGGTTGCTTGTTGCGCCATGGATGATTTTTTTATCCAATAGAGTTTGAAATTCCCCTTCTAAAAATTCTCGTTCAATAAAGTCACACCAGATTGAATAGTTTATTTCTTTTTTTAAACTCATTATAATTCTCCTAAAATTTTTGTAAGATCTTTTGTCTCAATAATTATATTTGCTTCTTTTTTTAATATGTCATGGGCGCAAAATGCCACTCTTTTGTCTGCATGAACAAACATACTTCTATCATTGGCTCCATCACCAACAACTAAAGTATTTTCTTTACTTACGCCAAGGATTGATTGCATTCTCTGGATCATATCCCCTTTGCTAAAATCAAACATCATATCTCCACCAACAAGTCCTGAAAGAACTCCATCTTTGTGATGTAAAACGTTTGAAAAGTCTGCATGAAGTCCTAGTTTTTCTTTAGCTGGACCCGTTCCAATTCGAAAGCCTCCACTAAAACAAACCACTTTATAGCCATCTTCTTTCAGTTTTGAAATAGTCTCAACTGCACCTGGCATAAGAGGTAAATCTTTACAAATCTCTACTGCTTTTTGATATTCAAGACCTTTTAGTAATTCTACACGAGTTACCAGTGATTCAAAAAAATCAAGTCTTCCTTCCATTGCTTCTTTAGTTATGGC
Organism: Arcobacteraceae bacterium; assembly: GCA_050304095.1. Classification (GTDB taxonomy): domain Bacteria; phylum Campylobacterota; class Campylobacteria; order Campylobacterales; family Arcobacteraceae; genus JAYEFX01. The sequence continues at coordinate 10,491 of JBNLDA010000010.1, forward strand.
AGCAACTTTTTCTTTGAGCCCTAATTCTTCGGCTAAAAAATCTATTGTTTCTCCATCCATCAATGTTGAGTCAAAATCAAATACAGCTAACTTCATTCTAATCCCTAATTTTGTATAATATTTCTCATTAAAAGGGTAAGATTGTACCCAAAAAAGGTTTAAGTATATGTTTAATCAATTGTTGCACAAATTACAAACTCAAAGTTATCTGACTCTAGAAACGACTCCAATGCATGAGCCAAGCATGGTTAGCATCATTGAAAATATTAAAAAATATAAATTAGATACTAGAATTGATGGGTTTTCATGTACAGATAATCCTTTGGCAAAATTGAAATACAATGCACTTTTTGCAGCATTGAAATTACAAAATGAATTTAATAAACCTGCGATTGCAACAATGACAATGAGAGATAGAAATAAGATTGCTTTACAATCAGATTTGATTGCAGCCAATGATTTTGATGTACGAGCTATATTGGCTTTGACTGGAGACCCAGCTAAAATGAGTGATCAACCACATGTAAAAGGGGTATTTGAAGGGAATAGTACGATGCTATTACAAATGATCAAATCATTTAACAATGGAATGGATTTTGCTGGAAAACCTTTTAAAATTTTACCAAATACCATCTATCCATTTGCGGTCACGAATTCATATTCAAGATCATTTAAAAACCTTGAAAAGAAAATGGTTAAGAAAATTCAAGATGGAGCATTGGGGATCATTTCTCAACCTGTGTATGATATTGAAAATGCAAAAGTATTAATTGAAACATTCAATGAAGCTGTGAGTCAATTTGATGATGAAAGATCAAAAGCTCAATTGATCATTGGACTTTTCCCAATAACAAAACTTAGAAGTGCACAGTTTTTATCTTCTCATGTCCCGGGTATTCATGTACCTGATGTTTGGATACATGAGTTGGCTAATGCAAGTAAAATCTCTGAAGATGAGGAATATAAAGTAGGGATGCAAATGAGTAAAAAACTTTTTGATGAAGTTCAAGCATTACATCCAAAAATCCATTTAATGACTGGTAATAAATTTGACATTGCCAATGAACTTATCGACTAATGAAACTCGCAGCGATTGATATTGGGCTTAAAAGAATCGGTATGGCTATATGTGTCGCTAGTGATATAGTCACCCCAATTGAACCAATATTGCGTAAAAATAGAAACCAAGCTTCAAATGACACACTTCAAGCATTAAAAGAGTGGGAAATTGATACATTGATCGTAGGCTATCCTGCTAGTAGTGAAGAGATGCAACGGCGAATTGATCATTTTTTGACTCTTTTAGAATTTGATGGAGAGATCATCAAACAAAATGAAGATATGAGCTCCATTGAAGCTGAAGAGATGATGAAAGGGCAGATCAAATATAAAAGAGATGGTCGAGTTGATTCTTTGGCAGCTAAAATCATATTGGAAAGGTACTTGGCTTCATGATTGGTGTTGATATTGTCGTCATTGCTAGAATTGAGCAAATGATTGAAAAATTTGGTGATAAAGCATTACAACGTTTTTTAAGCCCAAAAGAGATCGAACTAGTACAAAATAAGCCACATAGTGCTGCAGGATTTTGGGCAGCTAAAGAAGCTGCTAGCAAAGCTTTAGGTACTGGTATTGGGAAAGAGTGTAGTTTTCATGATATCAAAATATCAAAAACAAAAAAAGGTCAACCAAAAATCAAGTTGAAAAAAGCACTTCAAAAAAAATTCAAAATAAAAAATAGCAGTGTAAGTATCACTCATGATGGTGGATTTGCAATCGCTGCGGTGATGTTTGAATGAAACTATTTTTGCAAAAAATCAGCTATTTGGCCGTGATGCTTTTGATCATCTCTGTGATCTCATTTTTGGCAATCAATCTAGCTCCAAATAGTTTTTTTGCTAGTGGGGAACTCAATCCTAATATTACCCAAGAATCTTTGGATCATCTCAAACAAATCTATGGTCTGGATAAGCCATTGTATGTGCAATTCTTTTCTTGGATCACTGCAATAGTACAACTTGATTTTGGGATCTCGTTCGCTAGTGGTGAGATGGTAAAAAATGAAATTTTAGCACGAATACCAATTACATTGACGATCAATATTATTAGTATGGTTTTAGTCTTTATCATTTCACTTTACCTAGGGGTAAAAGCGGCACTCAAACAAAATAGTGCCTTAGATAGATTTGTAGGACAACTCTCATTGGTGAGTTTTTCGATGCCATCATTTTATCTAGCGCTTTTGGGAGTATTGGTATTTGCAATTTATTTTGAAGTATTACCAATTGCTGGAGTTTCCTCACAAGCTGGATTAACAGGAATTGATTATATCCTTGACACTGCTTGGCATTTGGTCTTACCAATATCAATCATGGTTTTTGGTGGAATTGGAAGTTTGACACTGTATATTCGATCTTTGACGATCGAGATACTCAAAAGCGATTATATCTTTTTTGCAAAAGCACGAGGGATTAGTGGAGGAAAGCTTCTTCGATACTATATTTTACCAAATCTTTATCCTCCTGTAATCACATTGCTTGGATTATCATTACCAGGGATTATTGGAGGATCAGTGATCTTAGAAACGATTTTTTCTATTGATGGGATGGGTCTACTCTTTTATCAAAGTGCTTTAAGTCGTGATTATCCAGTGATTATGGGGATATTGATCATTGGGGCATTTTTGACTCTACTGGGTAATATGTTAGCAGATTTAGCATTACTCAAACTCAATCCAAATTATAAAGAATAGTTTTGGAAAATTTTATTGCTGATATAAGTTTGTATTGGTATATAGTATTTATTGTTATTGGATTTTTGGCTGGATATGTAGATGCTGTTGCAGGTGGTGGAGGAATGCTTCAAGTTCCAGTATTACTTTTAAGTGGAATGCCACCAGTGATGGTCTTAGCAACGAATAAAATGGTAAGTATCTTTGGTACAGCTATGGCAATTATCAAATATGGTTTGAGTAAAAAGATCAATTGGCATGTGATTAAAATAGCAATATTGGCTTGTTTGGTTACCTCTTTTATTGGAAGTCAATTAGTGATGCAATTATCTAGTGATACTATTAGTTGGTTGATCATTTTATGTATCCCATTTGCATTATTGGCTTTGTTTTACAAAGATAGTGTCAAAAGAGAATCTATAGGATTTTCCAATAAATCAATTCTACTTTCAACCACTCCAGTGGGATTTTATGATGGATTATTAGGTCCTGGAACGGGGACTTATCTAGCCTTATCAATGAAACGATTTTTAAATCTTGATCTATTAAGTGCTACTGCAACGGCAAAGCCATTGAACTTTGCAACCAATTTTGGAGCATTATTAGCTTTTGTGAGTGTAAATGCGGTAGTATGGAGTGTGGCAATACCTATGCTAATAGCTAATATGATTGGTGGATATGTAGGATCGCATTATGCGATTAAAAATGGGGAGCAATTCATTAAAAAAATGATGCTAACGGTATTAGCGATCATTTTAATAGCAAATATATTTAAGCTAATCTAAATTTTTTTAGATTGTTGATCACAAAAACAACGACAAAACCTACAATCAGACCAACAATAAATTCATTTAAGAGTGCAGGAATCATTGGAATCGCATAGTGGTGCAATAGATCAATATTATGCACTAAAATTCCTCCACCAACTAAGATCATAGCAATCGTTCCAACGACTGAAAGAATTTTGATGATCTTTGGCATAAGAGTAATCAAAAAATTTCCAGCAGTGATCTTTTCTTTTGAGATAAGCCAAAAACCAATATTGTCAAGTCGAACGATAAATGCAACTAACCCATATACAAAAAAAGTAGCTACCAATGCTACAAAAGTGGTTGAAGCGATTTGCACCATCAATGGCTGATCTAATACAGTTCCTAAGGCCAATATTACAATTTCAATTGAAAGAATAAAATCAGTGATCACAGCATCTTTAATCTTCTTTTTTTCTACATCTAAGACATTGATTGGAGTTGATTCGATTAATTCTTTTTCATGTTGCGTATCATGTTTTGTTTTGTGAAAATATTCTTCGATCTTTTCTACCCCTTCAAACAGAAGGTACAATCCACCAATGATGAGGATATAGGGAATAAGCCAAGAAGCAAAGGCACTTAATAAAAATGCCAATGGAAGAATAATGATCTTGTTAAGTAGTGAGCCTTTCGTGATTGCCCAGATCACTTTAAGCTCACGCTCTTGAGCAAAACCTGTTGCTTTTTCTGCATTCACCGCTAAGTCATCACCTAATATACCTGCAGTCTTTTGAGTAGCTACTTTGGTTGCAGTAGCTACATCATCAGCTAAAAGTGCAATATCATCTAAGACTGCAAATATACCAGAAGCCACAGTTATTTATCCCTAAGCTTGGTGAGAGTGAACATCCATTTGTGGATAAGGAATAGAAATCCCTTTTTCATCAAATGTAGTTTTTACTTTTTCAGTTGTGTCAAATTTAACACCCCAATAATCACCACTATTTACCCATGCTCTAACTACAAAGTTTACACTACTATCTGCAAGTTCAGATACAGCTACAAATGGCTCAGGGTCTTTTAATACTCTTTCATCTTCATTTAAAATATCGATCAATGTTTGTTTTGCAAGTTTCAAATCATCATCATAACCAATACCAAATACCATATCTACACGTCTAGTATCTTTTGCTGAATAGTTAGTGATATTTCCACTAATGATATTTGAATTCCCAATGATAATTTGCTTGTTGTCACCTGTTTTCATTACTGTTGTAAATAGATTGATATCCTCAACTACTCCAGATGTTCCAGCTGCTTCTACAAAATCACCAATTTTAAATGGTCTGAAGAAAATAAGCATTACCCCAGCTCCAACATTTGAAAGTGAACTTTGAAATGCCAAACCAATAGCTAGACCAGCTGCACCAAGAATAGCTATAAATGAAGTTGTTTCTATCCCTAATTGACCAAGAGCAGCAAGAACTATAACAACTAGCATTAGTCCATAAGCAACATCGCATAGAAAATTACTTAGTGTTTCATCCATATTTGATTTTGTAAATGCTTTTTTGATCCAGATTCTGATCCAACCTGCTATTTTTTTACCTATAATAAAAATAGCAATTGCTAGAATAATTTGAATTGCATAGTTTGCAATCATATCACCAAAACTCATTGATGTCTCCTTATATGTGTTTTGGTGATTATAGTCTAATTTGTGTTAATAAGTTATTTAATTGTTATTAGAATTTTGAGCGATAAGTACATCTTCGATCACTTTATCCAAATCGCCATCTAAGATCGCTTCAACGTTGCTATATCCAATGTTGCTTCGTGTGTCTTTAATCTGTTGATATGGCTGCATTACATACGATCTGATTTGATGTCCCCAACCAATCTCGCTTTTTTCAATTCCATCAGCGGCTGCTTGTTGTTTTTCTAGTTCTAGTTCATAAAGTCGTGATTTTAACATTTTCATTGCACTGGCTTTATTTTTGTGTTGACTTCGATCGTTTTGACACTGTACGACAATATTTGTTGCAATATGCGTAATACGAATAGCTGATTCTGTTTTATTGACATGCTGTCCACCAGCACCACTAGCTCTATAGGTATCGATTCGAATATCTTTTTCTTCAACCACAATATCAATATTATCATCAATCTCTGGACTCACCATTACTGAAGCAAAAGAGGTGTGTCGTTTTGCATTTGAATCAAATGGAGAGATTCTCACAAGTCTGTGAATACCATTTTCAGCTTTGAGATATCCGTAGGCATTTTCCCCTTTGATGATCAATGATACATCTTTGATTCCTGCTTCTTCTCCATCTTGGTAGTCTAAAAGTTCTACTTTGAATCCTCTTCGTTCTGCCCATCTCAGATACATTCTGTAAAGAATACTTGCCCAGTCTTGTGATTCTGTTCCACCAGCACCTGGGTGAATTGATACAATTGCATTTAATCCATCTTCAGGTGAGCTTAACATCACTTCAACTTCAGTTTTGGCTATGGCTTCTTGAAGCTCATTTGCTTCATCAAAAAGCATTTCGATAGTTTCTTCGTCATTTTCTTCTTTTGCCATTTCGTATAAGTCGTTGGCATCAGTAAGCTTTTCATTTGCTTTTTTGAATTTCACTTGTTTTGAGAGAAGAATGTTTTTTTCTTTTCCTATTTTAGTAGCAGTTTCTACATCATTCCAAAAGTCTTGTTGTGCTTCAAGTTCTTCAATTTCTTTTAGTCTTGTTGCTAGAGCATTTGGTTTTAAAATATTTTCAATATTTTGTAATTTTTTATTGAGTTTTTTTAATAACTCGGTGTATTCATAATTATCCATAGTCCGGATTATACTGAAATTTGGCTAAGAATATGTGTAGGATTTTGACGCATTAAAAAAGCCCCACATTTCTGCAGGGCTTTTTCTAGTTCGCTAATTTTAGAAGGAAAAAATGACAAAATTTCCTTTTTCTTGAGAGTATTATAAATGTTGAAAATGAAATGAAAGTGAAAAAAGTATCATGTGTATTGATTTATTTATAAAAAAGTGGCTTGGTAACTTTTTTAGTACATTTTTTTCTGATTTGTTATATCTTTGTTTATTCTCTATCTTTCCAATAATTTGGTTTTCTATGAAGTTGCATAACAGCTAAAATAATAATCTCGCTATTTCTTTGATAGTAAATGATGCCAAATGGAAACCTATTTGTTAAGCATCTTCTTATTTCCCCATCTAACTTTTGCCAAGCAGTTGGAAATTTTAAAATTCTTTGGATTGTTTTTTGAACTTCGTATGCAAACTCTGCACCAAGTCCATCTTTGCATTCTTGATAGTAGTCAACTGAAGCATTTAATTCTAGTTCGGCATCTGGGTGAAAAGAGTAGGTCATCTATGAGTTAAGTCTTTGAGATATTTTTTTGAAAACTTCATCCCCATCAACTAAGGTAGTGGAATTTGACTCGATTTCTTGTTTTCTTTTATTTGCTTCTTTTATCCAAAGTTTATCTATCTCACTGTTTAGAGGTGTGATACTAGCTAATATTTTGTCAACAATTTTAGTTTTTAAATCTATTGGTAAAATATCTATCTCATTAAAAAGCTCATCTTGTTTTAAAGCTGTCATAATAAACTCCAATATTTAAAATGTACACTATTCTAGCGAAAGGATATATATTTTTATATTAATTGTATTAATTAATTATTTCTTAGCACCACCAGATGGATTATAAAAAAGTAGCTTGTCACCTTATGGTTTATGTGTAAGATTTTGATTCATTAAAAAAGCCCCACATCATTGCGGGGCTTTTTCTAGTTCGCTAATTTTAGAAGGGAAAAATGACAAAATTTCCTTTTTCTTGAGAGTATTATAAAAGTTGAAAATGAAATGAAAGTGAAAAAGGTATCATGTGTATTGATTTATTTATAAAAAAGTAGCCTGTCCCCTTTTCCTTTTCTTTTCCCCTGATTTGTTAGTTTTTTTCATTACTTGTTGCTGCCCAAGCAAGGAAATAGCCCACGCCACCCAATATCATGGCATAGATTGGGATGAATAAGAAAATCAATGAAGCTGTTGATGAACTAGTTTGAACATCATCAATATTGAGAAACCATGTCAAATGAAAGTAGAGGGTTGGAACCATACTGCCTAGCAAAAAGCTATATGCTCTTGCAACACTAGTCTCTTTCTTCTTGGCATGTTGGAACAGTGCTAAACTGATAAGCAACGGCAACATTCCCCACATTGCAAACGGATTGAATAGTCGTCCTTCTGTTACATAGATAAATATTGCTGAAACCAGTAAGAGAATATAAAAGGTATTGTTCTTCATTTTGTAACCTAACGTTTGAAATGAGCCGATGAATTGCCCGGAGAGTAATTTATTGGCTCCACTGATTTGTTATGTGTCTCAAGTCTTTTCATGCCCGGAACAATACACAATAAATTAGGGCTAGGAGTGCCAAGAACAACACACCGACCTTGTTACCGATAATATCCATTCGAGATACATCGTACCACTTCTCTTTGAAATGCTTGGTTGTATTATCAGTTGGAGCACTGTTCTTTTCATCGTCTTTTTTGTTCCAAAAAACAAAAAATACAATGGATAAGACTGCTACTGCCAATATGGCTTCTTTATTCTCATACAATAGAGTTAGTCCACTTAGTTTCATTTCTTATCCAATTGCCCTTTCTGTCACATAACTATTTATTCAACATACATTATATATAAAATAATTAAAAATATTCCAATAAAGATACACAAAAAATGTTAAGTTTAATTATCTTTTATTGCAAAATGCTATATTTTAGCTTGTTGATGAAAACAAATTATAAAATTCCAATGTACATTTAAAAATATATTTGTAGTTATTTGAACATTTTGTTGTTTAATCATTCAAAAAAAGGATTAAATGCATATTTTGTATGTTTAATTTTAAAGAATCACAATTATGGTATAATATCAGCTATTTTTATATTTATAATAGTGGAATTAAATGAAAATTATTGATACAATTGAAGAATTACAAGAGATTAGAAAACAATTACAAAACAGATCAGTAGGATTTGTACCCACAATGGGAGCATTGCACGATGGGCATATCTCATTGATAAAAAAAGCAAGAGAACAAAATGAAATTGTGATTATGTCTATTTTTGTCAATCCTACGCAATTTTTACCAGGGGAAGATTTAGACAAATATCCAAAAAAATTAGAAGCTGATGCAAGAATTTGCCAATTATGTGGAGTGGACTATCTTTTTACTCCAAATACAGCTATGATGTATGGTGAAGATGAAGTTTTGATCAAGGCTCCAAATACAAGAGGTTTTATTCTTGAAGGGCTTAAAAGACCCGGGCATTTTGATGGAGTATTGCAAGTAGTGTTGAAGCTTTTTGGACTTGTACAACCAACAAACGCCTATTTTGGGAAAAAAGATGCACAACAATTAAGTTTGATCAAACTCATGGTGAAAAATTTCTTTTTACCAATTAATATCATTGAATGTGATATTGTCAGAGAAGCTGATGGTTTGGCTATGAGTAGTCGAAATGTTTATTTGAGTGATGAAGAGCGGGAAAAAGCATTAAGTATCTCTAGAGCACTTAAACACACAGCCAAAAAAGTGGGTATGGGTGTCAAGGATTCAGAAATGTTGATAGAGCAAATGACTGAGATTTTGAGTGAAATAGAGATCGAATATATTGCGATTACCAATAGATACTTTGAAAAAATTGATCAAGTAGAACCAACCAATACAATGGTGTTGATTGCAGCACATGTTGGCAATACAAGACTTATAGATAATATTTGGATTTAAGGAAAAAAATGAACAAAACTTTACACTTAGTAAGTCTTGGATGCACAAAAAATTTAGTTGACTCTGAAGTGATGTTAGGCAAACTCCAAGAGTATGAAATCATCGATGATGCAACAAATGCAGATGTGATTATCGTCAATACTTGTGGATTTATTGAAAGTGCAAAACAAGAGAGCCTCAACACAATTTTAGACCTGCATGAACAACGAAAAGATGATTCAGTATTGGTTATGGCTGGGTGTTTGAGTGAAAGATACAAAGAAGAACTTCAAGAAGAATTAGTTGAAGTAGATGTTTTTACCGGTGTTGGAGATTATGATAAGATTGATGAACTAGTCAATGAAAAAAAGAGTCAATTTTCTCAAAAAGTATTTTTAGCCAATGAAACAGTTGATAGAGTAGTGAGTGGTTCTAATTATCATGCGTATATCAAGCTTTCTGAAGGGTGTAATCAAACATGTAGTTTTTGTGCAATCCCAGCATTTAAAGGAAAATTGTATAGCCGAACATTAGACTCAATTGTCAAAGAGGTGAGCAATCTTGTAGCGCAAGGGTTTTATGACTTTTCTTTTGTATCACAAGATAGTTCTTCATTTTTAAGAGATCATGGGATCAATGATGGATTAGAACAACTCATTGATGCAGTTGAAAAAATTGATGGAGTACGCAGTGCAAGAATTTTATATCTTTACCCAAGTACTACTAATGAAAGTTTGATCAAAAAAATTGCAGATTCAAAGACTTTCCATTCTTATTATGATATGCCATTGCAACACATCACACAAGATATGCTCAAGATCATGAAAAGAGGGAAGGGAAGTGAAAAGCTAAAAGAGCTCATGAATGCTATGAAAGAAGTTGAAGATGCGTTTGTTCGTACTACTTTTATCGTAGGACACCCTGGGGAAACACAAGAAGATTTTGAAGCCTTGTGTGAGTATGTCAAAGAATTTGAATTTGATAGAGCAAATGTATTTTCATATAGTGATGAAGATGGTACACAAGCATACGACAGAGATGATAAAGTGAAGCAAGAAACGATTGACGAAAGAGCTCAAATCTTAGGGGAAATTATCTCACAAACTACTCAAAAGAAACTTCAAGAATTAGTTGGAACAACAATCCAAGCCGTTGTAGATGGGCAAAGTAGTGAACATGAATATTTATTGAGTGCAAGGGCTTTGATCTGGGCTCCAGAAGTTGATGGTGAAATATTTATTAATGATAATGAACTAGATGAACCAATTGAATTTGGAAAAATATATAATGTAAAGATTACTGAAATTGTAGATACAATTCCTTTGGGGACGATAGTATCGTGATTGATTTAAGTGTAGTTGAGTTTTTAAAGTCGCAAAAAAACCTTTTAGCATTTTCTGCTGGGATTGATTCTTCTGCACTCTTTTTTTTATTGCTTGAAAATAACATCAAGTTTGATGTAGCTATTGTTGACTATCAGCAACGAGAACAAAGTAAGCAAGAAGTTGCTTATGCACAAACTCTTTGCGAACAATACCACAAAAAGTGCTTTACTGCTACGTATGAAAATGATAGTTTTAGTGAAAAAGATGCTCGAGATTTTCGATATGATTTTTTTGAATCAATCATTAAACAACATTCATATCAAACACTTCTAATGGCTCACCAACTCAATGACCAACTTGAATGGTTTATGATGCAATTAGGCAAAGGAAGTGGATTGGTTGAACTTTTAGGAATGCAAACATTTACACAAAAAAATTCTTATACTTTAGTTCGTCCATTATTAGATTTAAGTAAAGAAGAACTTTTAGAATATTTAGAACAAAAAAGTATCAAATATTTTGTAGATGAGAGCAATATTGATACAAAATACAAACGCAATAAAATCAGAAAAGATTTTACCAATGAATTTCTTTCAAGTTATAAAGAGGGTGTAAAAAAAAGCTTTGAGTATCTAAACAAAGATCAACAAACATTGATGGGCAAAACACGAAAGATTTTTGAAATAAAAGAGTTCAGTTTATATCAGTTTACAAATATGAATAGTGCGATTAGAGTCATTGACAAAGAGTGTAAACTACGAGGTATTTTACTTTCAAGTTCCACTAGAGATGAAATTCTTTCACAAAAACAAATTGTAGTGTCGCATAGACTTGCCATTGCTTTTGAATCAAATAGGATCTATATCGCACCATATAGTAGGATAACTATGCCAAAAGAGTTTAAGGAGCTATGCCGAGTTAATAATATCCCTCAAAATATTCGACCATATTTATTTGAAGCACAAATCAATATTGATGAAATTGTAAGATAAAGTTTGTTTCAATTCCCTCAGGAGTCTTTCTCATATTCAGTGGATAGGCAATATTGATCGAATAAAGTTCTTTATTCAATTCTCCCAAAATATTGTAAAGCTCATTTGGTGATTGTAAAACAGTGCTCACCATAAAGTTATAGGTACTTACTTTTGTTTGTGTTTTTGTTTTGTAGCTAATAATCGTATTTTCTGGCATCATCCCTTTGAGTTGCTCTATAATTCGTTGTTGTGGAATGAATTCATCAATAATATATTCTGGTATCACACTGTTATGGATTTTTGGTTCTTGTTTGATCCCTTGATTGGTAATAGTAAAAGTGATCAAGTTCTCTTTTGTGCTATCATCATATTCTATAGTTGTTTGATTATAAAGATTATTGAGTTGTGGTTGCAACTCTTTGATATAAACCTCTTTTGAAAGAAGCTTACCTTGAAGGACAGAACCATCTTTATCAATAGTGATCTCATTGAGTACAGCACTATATGGGATTGCTGAAAAGAGTTGTTTGATATTTTGCATCACTTTTTTATTCAGATCGATATGATTTGGAAGATCAGCTTTTTGCTCTTGTGTGGTTTTTATTTCAGGTTTTTTTGGTTGTTCTACTGGAGTTTGCAATGCAAAGAAATAGATCAATCCAATAGCTATAGCACTAGTAAGTACAACATACATTGTTAAGTTTGATGAGGTGCTTTTTTTCTCTTTGATTCTTGGTTTGGTAAAACTTTGTTTTGTTTGTCTTTGAGCCAATTCATATAATGATTCATCAATAGAGATTTGTCTATAGTTGAACTTCATATCAAAATGATGTTCTAAGTCACTAATTTGTTCTTTTGAAAGTTGTTTATAGGTATATAAAATATCAATTTCATCTAAGAAATTTTCATGCAATTCATAATAATGTTCAATTGCTTCAGTGATATATTTTTGAGTTTCAAGGTAATTG
>JBNLDA010000011.1:0-21700 GCA_050304095.1 Arcobacteraceae bacterium
AAAAAAAGGAAACAAAAATGAAATATTTCGCTGGAATTGATATAGGTTCAACGGCTATTAAAATTTCAATTGCAAATGAAAATGGCGAATTAGTTGGACACAAAATTAGTGCTAGTGGAAGTATGTTTTATAAATATGCCCATGAAACACTCAATGCACTCCTAGAAGAACTTAACCTTTCAAAAGATGATCTTGTCTACACAGTAGCAACTGGATACGGAAGAAAGATATTCAAAGAAGCCAATGAAAACATTAGTGAGATCACTGCCAATGCTATTGGAGCACGAGCTGCTGCGCGTGAGATAGGTGAAATTAAAACGATCATCAATATTGGTGGTCAAGATAGTAAAGCTATTTCACTTGATGAAGAGGGACATGTCGTTAATTTTGCGATGAATGATCGATGTGCAGCTGGTACTGGAAAGTTTTTGGATGCTTGTGCAATGAATCTCGAAATTGGAGTTGAAGACTTAGGGGATAGACACTTTGCATCTTCAGGAACCCCATTATCTATAAATAGCACATGTGCTGTATTCGCTGAATCTGAGATCATTGGACTACTAGGAAATGAACATAGTGTTGAAGATATTGTATGCGGAGTTCATTATTCTATTGCCAAGCGAATCGTAAAATTGGTTAAAAGAGTTGGAGTGAAAGAGGGAATCTATTTTGATGGAGGACCTGCACTCAATGGTGGTCTAGTCAATGCTATTGAAAATGAATTAGGAAAGCAAATCATTATTCCTAAATATCCACAAATCACTACTTCATATGGAGCAGCTATTATTGGGATTGATTCATACAATTATGAGAATAGCTAAATCTTCTTCATAAAAATAGAAAAATCATTAACCAAATACCCACCCTTAGTTTGAATACTAGGGGTAAGTGATTGACAATACCCAATTACATCATCAACAGTTGCATTGTTATAACTCATGGCTGAGAGAAAATTAAAAGCAAATCCTTTTTGGCTATGTTCAAAACATCTTTTGATGAATTTATACATCTCTGCTACTGATAATATGTTCATTGCTCCACTACAAATATAATAATCAGCCACTGGCAAACTATCTTCTAAAATATTTGTTAAGGCAAAGTCGAATATTGGATGTTCTTGTTGAGCAAGTTCAATCATACCTACTTCACAATCAAGCCCTAAATAATGATCGGGTAAGGTTTCATACTGATGCAAATAGTTCAAATAGTGTCCACATCCACATCCTGCATCTACAATCGATGAGTTTTGTAGGTCACTTAAAAAGCCAGTCAGCACTGCAAAACGTTTATATTGTGTTTCTTGAGAGTTCCAGTGCACCCCTTTGGCACTATTACCATGTTTGGTTAAGCTATCTTCATAGAATCGAGTATTGTTGCAAAAAGCCATATTAAAATTACTTAATCTGTTCTATTTCTACGCCATTATCTTCTAAAAATTTTGAGACTGTTTCAGAATTTGTATGCTCATAGGCTCTATCATACACTATTCGTTTTATTCCAGTAGCAATGATATTTTTCGAACATTCACTGCAAGGCTCAAGTGTCACATAAATAGTAGCCCCTTCAATACAAATACCTTTTCGTGCCGCCCAAATAATTGCATTCATCTCGGCATGAATCTCATAAGTCTTTGACCAGTCATGGTGATCTTTTGTGTATTGATTATCCCAATGCTCACAACAATTTGTATAACCTGCAGGAGTTCCATTATATCCAGTAGAAAGGATTCGTCCATCTTTAACGATCACTGCTCCTACTTGTTTTGATACACATTTAGAGGCTGTTGCTATTTCTTTAGCGATATTAATGAAATTTTTATCATTGAGCATATTTTTTCCTTTTAAGAGAGGAATTATAGCATAGAAGAAGTTTATATACAGCCCAAGAGCTGTATATATTAGTTACATCCGCAGCTTCCACCGCTTTGCGATGCACCAGCAGTTGAACAAGCGCTCACTCCTGGAGGTGTTGTAGGTTGGATCCCTGAGTTATCAGCTGTTACATTTTCAACATGTTTGATTAACATCTCTGCAGCTGCTAAATATCTTTTTCCTGTTGTTGAATCTGGATAGAAATATACGATTGGCTTCCCTTCATCTCCACCAACTCTAATTGATGGCTCGATTGGGATATTTCCAAGCACTCGTGTATCATATTGTTTTGCTAACTCTTCACAAGTACCTTTTCCAAAGATATCACTCTCTTCTTCACATTTTGGACAAATAAACCCACTCATGTTTTCAACGATCCCTGCAATTGGGATATGAAGTTTTTTAAACATATCTAAACTTCTTCTTGAATCATCAAGGGCTACGTGTTGTGGAGTAGTTACATTGATCCCAGCACTTACTGGTACACTTTGCGCTAAAGTCAATTGTGCATCACCTGTTCCTGGAGGCATATCAATAAATAAGATATCTAATTCACTCCATAAGATATCTCTTAAAAGTTGCTCTATCGCTTTCATGATCATAGCCCCTCTCCAAACAAGAGCTTGTCCCTCTTCCATAAGAGATCCCATACTCATTACCTCAACACCATATGCTTCAAAAGGTTTTACTTTATTTCCAATGATTTCTGGCTCTTGTTTTGTAAGACCCATCATACGTGGAATATTTGGTCCATAGATATCTGCATCTAGAATCCCTACTTTTTTCCCTTGCATTGCTGCAGCTACTGCTAAGTTTACTGTTGTAGTTGATTTACCAACTCCACCTTTACCAGAACTTACCATCACAAAGTTTTTAATTTGTGGAGCAATATTCTTTCCACTAATTGAATTGCTCTTTTGTTTTGGAGCTTCTGGTTTAGTGATATTAATGTTTAAGCTCATACCAAGTACACTAATCTCTTTTGCAATATCCTCTTTTAATTGTGCCTCAACCTCTGGTGCACTTGAAGTGATATCAATATCAATTTTTGCACTTTTGTCATCAATCAGTTCAATATTCTTTACAAAACCAAACTCTACGATCGATTTTGTAAAACCTGGATATTTTACGGCATTTAATTTTTCTTTGATTTGTTCAATCGTTGCCATCATTCATTCCTTATTACTTTTTAGATTTTGGGTATAATAAACTAAAGAAGATAATTTTTGTCTTAATTGAAAAACTTATTTTAAAGATAAAGCTTATCTAATTTTGGTTGTACTATAATTATTTATAATGTTCTAAAGGATTAATCATGAGCATTTTAAAAAACTATCGATTTTGGATCGCCTTTGTTATAGGACTTTATACACTATTGGGCTTTTTAGTTGTTCCAAATATAGCTTTAAAACAGATCAACAAATACACCCAAGAAAATTTTGAACAAAAAATTTCAGTAGATCATATCTCTTTTAATCCCTTTTCATTTAGTGTAGCACTTCATCAGATTCAAATTCATGAACCAAAAACTGATAAATTACTCTTTTCGGCTCTTGAAATCAACACAAATTTACAGCTATGGAGTTTGTTAACGAACAATATCAATCTAGATGTTATAGAGATTTTTCACCCTCAAGTTATTGCCATACGAGAAAAAGATGGGAGCTTCAATCTGGCTCAAATTCAACCAAAAGCAACAAACAGTAAAGAAACAAAATCAACACCTTCACAAACTTTTTTTAGTATCGATGAATTGATTGTTGAAAATGGTACGATACATTTTAATGATGAGACATTGGAAAAACCATTTGAAACTACTATTTCTGAATTCTATTGTAGTTTAACAGATATCGATACAGAACCAAACTCTTTAGGTGGATACAATATTGCACTTAAAATTGATGAGCAAACACAATTTAATCTTAGTGGAGGAATTTATATTGATCCACTATTGATCTATGGAAATGTTGATCTTAAAGATTTTGCTACCCATTTTCCAATGCCATACATTAAAGATAAACTCAATTTTGATATTTCAAACACTCATCTCTCAACTCAATTTGGGTTTGTAGCTAATCTTCATGATCTTAAAAACCCTCGTGTTCAAATTGAAAGTGCAAATTTACAAATAGACCCTTTACAGATCAAACCAAAAAATTCTAATGAAGTTCTGGTAAGTTTTGAAGCTTTTGATCTAAGTGAACTTTATTTTGATCTAATAAGCCAAAAATTAGAAATTGGTTCGATTGACTTTACAAAACTTTATACCAATACAAAAATTGATTCAAATGGACAAACCAATTTAATCAAAACCTTTGCTCCTCCATCTAATAAGGAAGAGAATGAAGAACCAAGTAAACCAATTGACCTGCTCATTCACAATATCAACCTTTATAATGCAAAAGTAGATATACAAGATAATCTAGCAGGAAATGGATTTCAGACATCCATTGATGAGATAAATAGCTCAATACAAAATATTACACTCCAACCAAATGAGTTAGCTGAATTTAACATATCTCTTAAAGCGTTAGAATCAGCCGCAATCAAAAATAGCGGAACCTTTAGTTTAAATCCGTTGAAGATCAAGTCCTCTTTTGATCTCTCAAATCTGAAGGTAAATAAACTATCCCCGTACTACCAAAATGCTCTAAACTTTGATATTATAGATGCAACTTTTAACACTCAAGGGGAATTTAGTTTTGACAGTACTGCAAACAATAATGTTGTATTAAATAATACCAACGCAACGATCGATAAAGTAAAATTATCTCCAAAACAATCTGGCAAACCATTAATCACATTAGAACAATTTAATTCTAATGATATCTCGCTTGATCTCAATACCCAAACGATCAACATAGGTGCTATAACATTTGATACATTATTTTCAGATATAACTATTAACAAAAATAAAGAACTTAATTTATCTGAAATGTTTGCATCAAATAATCAGGGCAATACCCAGACAACGAATTCTAAACCTTGGAGATTAAATATTGCTAATACAAAACTCCAAAATAGTAGTATTGCATTTCAAGACGAATCCTTGAAAAAAACATTCCAAACTAACATCACTACCATTAATGCCAATATAGACAATCTTAGTTTAGATAAAAATTCAAAAGCAAAATTGGCACTCAATCTCAAAGCTAATAATAGTGGGAAAATAAATCTAGATGGAGAACTCACTCTTGATCCGTTAAAATTCAATACAAAATATAAAGTCTCAGGCTTACAATTACCATTTATTCAACCCTATATTCAAGAAACCCTCAACCTTGATTTGAATAAAGCAACGTTATATACCAGTGGGTCATTTACATACCAAGACAAATTCAACTATTTCAATCTGTATTCTTATGTTACATTGAATAATATCCAGCTTTCTCACAAACTTACCAATAAAGAGTTAATCAAGCTCAAAAAGTTACAAATTAAAGCCTTAAATCTATCAAAAAACAATCTCAAGATCAAAGCAATTAGTATCTTAGAACCAACCCTCACAGCAAATATCTATGATGATGCGACAACCAACTTTAAAGATTTAATGGTGACTACTGCTGAAGAAAATGCTGTTGAAGAAAAAGAAGAAAAATCAACTAGAACTTTTAACTATGATATTGGTCCAGTAACAGTAAGTGAAGGTTTAATGCATTTTAGTGATGCGACATTGCCATTTTATTTTGCAACAGATATTCACGATATCAATGGGGATTTTTCACAACTTAACAGTGATTTTTCAAAACCATCTGTGATCAATCTTAAAGGACAAATCGATGAATATGGATTTGCAGATATCTCTGGAGAAACAACCACAGCAGACTGGACAAACAATACCACTATTAATATGTACTTCAAAAATATCTCTATGAAAAACTACTCACCCTATTCAGGAAAGTTTGTAGGAAGAACAATTGAAGGAGGTTCATTAAATCTTGATCTATCGTATGATATTAAAGATGCTCAACTTAATGCACAAAATTCAATTATGCTTGAAAAAATCCAGTTAGGTGAAAATGTTGAATCTCCAGATGCTTCAAGTTTACCACTTGATCTTGCGATTGCTTTATTAGAGGATTCAAATGGGATCATTGATATCAATTTACCAATTACTGGAGATGTCAATGATCCACAATTCTCAGTTGGACACATTGTTTGGAAAGCATTTGGAAAATTGATCTTTAGTATTGTAGCTGCACCCTTTAAACTTCTTGGGGCTCTATTGGGATCTGATGATGCCCAACTAGACAGAGTCGTATTTGAACCTGGTAAATTCGAGCTCCTAGCTCCAGCTAAAGAGTCCCTTGACAAAGTAATGGAAGCATTAGCAAAACGTCCAAATCTACAACTTGCATTACAACCAGCTTACACTCAAGAGATTGATAAATATGGCTTACAACAAATTGTATTGGATCAATACTTATTGGCTGAACTTGAAGAAGATATTCATGATAAAGATGATCTTATGGATGAACTGGAAGACTTATATGAAGATAATATTAGTGAAGAAAAACTAGATGCCCTAGAGGTAGAGTTTACAAAAATAGTGAAAAATGAAAAAACAGGACAAGAGGTCGAAGAGTTTGATCAAGATGGATATATTACAAAACTCAAAGATGATTTGATTCGTATTCAAAAACTTCCAGATGGTGCTTTAGAAAAATTAGCTCACGATCGAACAGAGACTATCAAACAATATCTATTGGAAAAAGCGATAGATCAAAATAAGATCTCAATAAAAGAAGAGGTGATGGCGATTGAATCAACCGATCCAAAATGGGCACAATATAAACTAGATGTTGCAATAAATAAAAATGAAGTAAAAACAGAGCAACCAATCAAAGAGGAACAACCTCTTTGATGATCGCTCTACTTAGATGCAGTGAGTACTTTTTGAATATCTTCTTCTAAGATATGCTCTTGTACCAAACCTTGATATAGCTGTTGCGCTACCCCATTTTCATCAAAAAGGATCATAAAAGGGATCATCCCTTGCCACTTAGTTACATACATAATAAACCCTAAGAAATCTTGCATTTCAGGTGTATCAGCAACTTGATAATTAATCTTTTTTGCTTTTACGAAATCTTGAGCTTCTTGTGCACTCATTGGATCTTGAACCTGCAATGCCACAATCTCAAAATCTTTTTTATATTTTTCTTGAAGATTGATCAAATGTGGAATCTCCATCATACATGGTGGACATTTTTTTCCAAAGAAATTTAAAAGTACCACTTTCCCTTTTGCTTCTTTAAAGATAATTCCATCTGGTTTTGCATCAATCGTAATAGTTTTTCCATTAATATCAGGAAAAGTAAATGTATACCCAGCAGGTTTTTGCTCCTCTTTTGCTTCTTCTGCAAAAACCGCAACTGCTGTGAATAAAATAAACGCTGTAAATAGATTTTTAAAGATCTTCATTATTGTGCCGCCTCAGTTGTAGTTGCAACTTCTGGATGCTCTTGTACTATTTGTTGCGTAATTTTATATGAACAGAATTTTGGTCCACACATAGAACAGAATTCTGCTTCTTTGAATACATCTTGCGGCAATGTTTCATCATGATACTCTTGAGCTCGTTCTGGATCTAAACATAATTCAAATTGTTTGTTCCAGTCAAATGCATATCGTGCATCACTCATCTCATCATCAATCAACTGTGCATCTTTTCTTCCTCTAGCAATATCTGCAGAGTGTGCTGCGATTTTATAAGCAATAATTCCTTCACGTACATCATTTGCATTTGGAAGTCCTAAGTGCTCTTTTGGTGTTACATAACAAAGCATACTTGCTCCATGCCAACCACCAACAGCAGCTCCAATAGCACTTGAGATATGGTCATATCCTGCGGCAATATCCGTAGTTAAAGGTCCAAGAATATAAAATGGTGCTTCATGACAATATTCCCGCTCAATTTTCATGTTTCTTTCAATTTGGTTCAATGGAACATGTCCAGGACCTTCAATCATCACTTGTACATCTTTTTCCCAAGCTCTTAATGTCAATTCACCTAGAACTTTTAATTCAGACAACTGCGCTTCATCACTTGCATCATATAAACATCCTGGTCGTAAACTATCCCCAAGTGAAAGTGAAACATCATATTTTCGACAAATATTTAAGATATCATCATACGCATCATAGAATGGATTTTCTTTGTGATAATGCATCATCCAAGCAGCCATTAGTGATCCACCTCGACTCACGATTCCCATTTTTCTTTTTGCGATATGTGGCATAAATCTTAATAAGAATCCAGCATGAATAGTAAAGTAACTTACCCCTTGCTGTGCTTGTTTTTCAAGAACTTTTAGCATACTTTCAATTGTCAGATCTTCGATCTTATCATTACAATCGTGCAAGATTTGGTACATTGGTACTGTTCCAATTGGTACAGTTGAGTGCTCAATGACTGCTCTTCTAATTGCATCTAAATCCCCACCTGTACTTAAATCCATAATCGTATCTGCACCATATTTCAAACAAACATCAACTTTTTCAATTTCACCAGCAATATCTGAAGCAAGTGCAGAACTTCCAATATTTGCATTAATTTTACAAGAGCTCACCATACCAATAGCCATTGGTGTTTGATGTGTATGATTTACGTTTGCTGGAATAATACATCTTCCTCTAGCAATCTCTTTTCTTAATAGCTCTACATCAATTTTTTCAATTTTTGCAACATGCTCCATATGAGGAGTAATAATCCCTTGTTTCGCATAGTACATCTGAGTTCTAACCTCATCATTCTTATGCTCTTCCAACCAATTTTTAATATCATTCATAATAAAAAACCCTATCAAATTTTTAAGCAGATTATACCGAAATTAGTTTATGTTTACTTAATAAGTAGAATTAGCTTTCAGATTTAATCGATCAAATTATGTTTCAATTTCATACATTTACATTACTTTAAGCTATTTAAAAGAATATTTTTACCTTTTTTTGAGTATAATTAGTAACTTTTTTACACATATGAGAGGTTTAAGTGTCACCAAAAATATCACTTGTTATTTTATGTGCTGGAAATTCAACCCGTTTTGGAATGGGAGTGAAGAAGCAATGGTTACGAATCGACAATGACCCGTTATGGTTATTTGTAACGAACCAGTTAGCACAAACATATAATTATGAGAAAATTATACTCACTTCACACATTGATGAGATAAACTACATGCATAATTTTATTGATTGTGATTCAAATATATCAATAGTAGCAGGTGGACAAACAAGACAAGACTCTATAAACAATGCGCTCAAAGAGATAACATCAGAATATGTAATGATCACTGATGTTGCCAGAGCCTGTATCCGGAACGATGTAATCCAAACACTGATTTCAAATAGTTCTCAAGCAGATTGTGTTGTTCCTTTTTTAAATGTTTCAGACACCGTTGTGTATGAAAATGAAACAATTGATCGAGATCAAGTAAAACTAATACAAACACCACAACTCTCACGTACAGATATTCTCAAAAAAGCCTTACAAAGTGATACACAATATACTGATGACAGTTCAGCAATCAAAGCTATGGATGGTACAGTATTGTATGTTGAAGGCAATAGCAAAGCGACAAAACTGACCTATGCCAATGATCTGCAAAAATTAGATTGTTTAATCAAACCAGCCAATAATCAATTCACTGGATTTGGTTATGATGTACACGCTTTTGAAGAAAATAAACCTATGGTTTTAGGTGGTACTTCTATTGATGTAAATTATGGTTTTAAAGCTCATAGTGATGGGGATGTACTTATTCACTCAGTGATTGATGCTCTTCTTGGAGCATCTGGAGCTGGAGATATCGGTGAGTTTTTCCCAGACACTGATCAACAGTATAAAGGGGCTGATTCAAAACAACTTTTAGAACATATTCTTTCATTCATTCAAAATGTTGGATATGAATTAGTGAATATTGATCTAACGATTGTTGCACAACAACCAAAGATCAATCCCTATAAACAACAAATTAAACAAAACATGGCAACGCTATTGAATTTACCAAAGCAAATGATCAATATCAAAGCAACCACTTCAGAAAAAATGGGTTTCATTGGCCGATCTGAAGGAATTGCAGTCTATAGTGTAGCCACACTAAAATATTACGATTGGAGTAAAATTATATGAATATCCTAATAGTTGATGACGAAGTATATTTAGCACAAAAAGTAGTTTCAAGACTGCTTGATGAGGGGCACAATTGTGATAGTGTTATGGGTTCACATGATATCCATAGTGAAAAAAAATATGATGCTATTTTGCTTTCAACCAATCTACCAAGTAGTGATGTAAATAAGATCATCAAAAAATATAAGAGTTCGATTATCATTCTTTTGGTTACCTATATTTCAGATGCAACAGTAACCAACCCACTCAATGCTGGAGCGAGTGATTATTTAGTAAAACCATTTATGATGGACGAACTTATTAGAAAGATTCATCATTATGCAGAATTTAAAAAGCTCAAAGAGCAAGTAACAATGTATGACAACTACTTTGACTTTATTTTTGATGATATTGAGTTCCAATGTGATGAAAACCAATGTGATTTTCCAATGCTCATTGAAACAAATGACCAAAAATATGCAGATAAACTATTATTCTCAATTGCAAGAAAACTCAATATGCCAATCCATTTTATCAATGTAAATCTGCAAAACCACAGTAATGATTTTGCAGAATTTAAAGATCACATTATCTATATCACCCAATTTCATAATTTGAAAAGATCAGCCAAAGATCTATTATTGAAAAACTTGCATGGATTTAAATACATCATTTGCTCAATGGATAGCGAAGAAGCCTTTGATGGGAAAGTATTAGAGATGAAAAATGACAATCAACTAGTCACTAATGATAATATCATGACGATCAATGATTATGTTAAACTTATGGTTGTTTCATTTCAAGGAAAATATCCAGATACAGAACTTTCTAAAAAACTTGGTATTAGTAGAAAATCTCTTTGGGAAAAGAGAAAAAAACTTGGAATTGAAAAGAAAAAATGAGAAAAGCTTTTTTAACTGTTTTATATAGTGGCTTAAGCCCAAAAGCTCCTGGAACAGTAGGAAGCTTTGTATCACTTATTTTTGGAGTATTGCTTTTACAATATCTGCATGTTTCTACCCTATTTTTATTAGCATTATTGATTACAGTATTTGCAGTCAAACAAATCGATATTTATGAAAAAGAGGTTGGTGTTCATGATGGTAAAGAGATTGTGATCGATGAACTTGCAGGGATGTGGATAGCTTTAAGTATCTCTGGAGCTACGGCGGAAAATTGGTTGATCCCTTCAATTTTAGCGTTTCTTTTTTTCAGACTTTTTGACATTTGGAAACCTTCACTCATAGGAAAAATTGATGCCAAAGTTGAAGGTGGCTGGGGCGTCATGGGGGATGATGTTCTTGCTGGAATCTTTGGTGGTATTTGTGCTGCTGCTACTTATAGTTTAATACTTACTTTCTTTTAAACTTTTCATTAATAATCTATTTAGATATTTTATTATAAAATGACTTTTTAGGAGTAGTTGTGGCCAAGTATGTGATTGCATGCATAGAAAAAGATATTGAACTTTTAGATTTATTGTATAACAAAATATCTCGAATTGTTGATTCTGATTTTATAATCGATACCTATGTTAATGCAGAGCAAGCACTCGTAGGATGCTACAACCACATCATCTCTGGTAATAAGATATTGATCACTATTATAGGTGAGGATATCTCTTCATACAATTGTGAGACATTTGTTTTGCAACTACATAAACATTCCCCGCAAGCCAAAAATATACTCTTTGAAGAGACATTAACGGTTGAATGTGTAGCCAATCTTATTAATAACGCTTCTATTTATAAAATTATCCCTAGAAGAATTGATAAAATCGATCTGGAATTCATTGTCTTAGATGCCATTAAGCAACATGCAAATGAAACAAGACTTTTAGAATATGAGATGCTTATCAATAGTGCTGTTGAAAAAAGAGCAAAAGAACTTCATGATATTAATGTCAAACTTGAACTATTAGCGACTACAGATTCTTTATCTGGAGTTAAAAATAGAAGAAGTTTTTATGAATCATGTGGTCCAATGATCCAATATAATCGTAGAGAAAAACAATCTTTAGCGATATTAATGATGGATATAGATAGATTTAAAATGGTTAATGATCTTTATGGGCATAAAGTTGGCGATGAAATTATCAAACTAATGGCAACTACCACCGATCATATTTTACGATCTTCAGATATTTTCGCTCGACTTGGTGGAGAAGAGTTTGCAGCGGTTTTACCAAATACCTCATTACGTGGAGCAATTACTGTTGCTGAAAATATTCGTGAAGAGATTGAGAAATTACGATATAAAACAGAAAAAGATGAATTAGTTTCCGTCACTATTAGTATAGGAGTAACGATGCTACATCAAACAGATAAAGATATCAATGAAGTTTTACATAGAGCTGATCTAGCATTATATGAAGCAAAAAGACAAGGAAGAAACAAAGTGATTGTTTCTTCACAAGATCATCAAGAAGATTAAACTAAATCTACTTTTTTCTCACCTTTTTGGATCGTTCCAATTACGTATCCGTCAGTGTTGTCTAAAATAGTTTGTACATTGTCTGGATTCACAACAAAGATCATCCCTACACCCATATTAAAGGCTCTAAACATCTCTTCCTCTTCAACATGTTGTCCCATAAGCTCAAAAATTGGTAAAATTTGAATATCCGCTTTGTTTACCACTGCTTTTAAATTATCCGGTAAAACTCTTGGAAGATTTTCAACAATCCCTCCACCAGTAATATGTGCTAAAGCATTAATATATTGTTTGTTTTGCTTGAATTCTTTTACATAGATTCTTGTTGGTTCTAATAATGTATCAATTAATGGTTTTCCATTGAATTCATCATCAAATTTCATCCCTAGTTTTTCAAATAAAAGTTTTCTAACCAAACTAAATCCATTTGAATGTACTCCAGAACTAGGTAATGCAATAAGAACATCACCCTCTTGAACAGCATCAACTCTATTCATTTCAGATTTTTCAGCGATCCCTACACAAAAACCAGCAAGATCAAAATCACCATCACTGTACATTCCTGGCATCTCAGCAGTTTCACCACCAATAAGTGCACATTCACTTAATACGCACCCTTTAGCAATTCCCTCAACTACCTGTGTTGCTTCTTCAACTTCAAGTTTAGCTGTAGCATAATAATCAAGGAAAAATAATGGCTCACCAAAATTACAAATAAGACCATTTGAACACATTGCTACTAAATCAATCCCAACTGTATTGAATTTTTGTGAATCAATTGCAAGCTTTAATTTTGTACCAACTCCATCAGTTCCTGCTAAAATTACAGGTTCTTTATATCCACTTGGAAGTTCAAATGCTCCAGCAAATGAACCAATTCCTCCAAGTACTCCTGGGATCATTGTAGATTTTACATGCGGTTTGATTCTATCAACGAAGCTGTTCCCAGCATCAATATCAACACCCGCATCTTTATAACTAATTTTACTCATTGTTCGACTTTTTTTCACAGTGTCCGAAGATTTTTCCAAAGATCCATAATGATGGACAAAAATCACTAATAGCCCATACAATGATCATCAAGATCACGAATAATTGTAATACAGTTCCAATTACTGAACCGATACTCATAAAATAAAATGCTACTAATAGCACAAAAGCCATTAAAAATCTCTGTATTTTTTCAGCACACATAAATACTTCCTTTTAATTTAAAAATTTTTTGGTATTATACCCAATAATTTAATAAGACTATATAAATGCAAAAAAGATATGAAAGGTTTTAATTTATGGCAAGTTTAAATGATACGAATTTTATTTTTGATGAAATGATGGTGCATATTCCAGTATGTACTCACAAAGAACCAAGTAAAGTACTTGTAATTGGTGGTGCTAGTGATGCACTTAAAAACGAAATGGCAAAACATAGTGTTGAAGCAGAATTTGGTGATATGAGTTTATTAACTTCTAAAAATGATCAAGAATATGACATTATCATTCTTCTTGAAGATCAAGCTGATGTAACGTTAATGGCAAACATCAATAGAATTTTAAATAAAGATGGAATTGTTGTACAAACAACAGCAAATTTTGATGATGATGCACAAAAAATCAAATCTGATCTAAATCTATACGGAGAATCATTTTGGATCGCGATGCCATTTCACTTTGGAAATCAAACAGCACTCTTAGCATCTAAAAAATACCATCCAACTGCAGATATCAATCTACAACGATCTGATTTATTGGATGATTTGAGTTACTATTCAACAGAAATCCATCATGCAGCATTTACTTTCCCTGCATATATACATAAAGAGTTAACTGGCATTGCGAAGCGATAACCCTTTTACTCATGCAATAGCCCTTACAGGAGGAATCGCTACAGGCAAAAGTACTGTAGGAAGCCTTCTGCGACTTCATGGATTTTTGATAATAGATGCTGATGAAATTGCCCATAAACTTCTTGATCAAAATAGTAATCAAATAGAAAAAATGTTTGGATCACAATTTGTTGAAAATGGGAAAGTGATAAGAAAAGAGCTTGGGAAAGTGATCTTTTCAAATAGTGAAGAGAAAAAGAGATTAGAAAGTTTTTTACATCCACTTATTAAAGAAGAGATTGTTAAACAAGCAGCTATCTTCGAATCACAAAAGAAACCATACTTCATAGATATCCCACTTTTTTTTGAAACAAATAATTATCCAATAGAGAGATCTTGTGTTGTATATACCACTCCTGAACTCCAAATTCAAAGGCTTATGCAAAGAGATAATATCAGTCAAGAAGAGGCTCAAAAAAAGATTAATAATCAGATGAGTATAGAAAAAAAGAAGAATTTGGGTATAATGATAATAGATAATACAAAAAATTTAAAACATTTGCAAAACGAAGTGCAAAGAATCGTACAGGAGGTAAAAGATGCAATATAGCAAATATAGTGCTAGTGGTAATGACTTTGTTATATTCCATACATTTGTTAAAGATGATTATTCAGCTCTTGCTCGTGAACTTTGCCACCGACAAAATGGTATTGGTGCAGATGGAATGATTGTATTAATTCCACATGATGATTATGATTTTGAGTGGTTATTTTACAACAGTGATGGTAGTGTGGCTGAGATGTGCGGAAATGGAACGCGTGCATGTGCCCATTATGCTTTTAACAATGGTTTAGCTCCATCATCTTTGTCGTTTCTAACTATCGCAGGAAGAATTGATTGTACTGTTGATGGTGATGTAGTTGAAACATTAATGCCACAACCAAAAATACTCAAAGAACCATTTGAAGAAAATGGCTATGAGTGGATATTTATTGATACTGGTGTTCCTCATTTAGTAACTATTGTTGATGATTTAAATGCTTACAATAAAGAATTAGCTTCAATGATGAGATATGAATATAATGCAAATGTCAATTTTGCAAAAATTAATAATGATGGAACAATTAATGTACGCACTTATGAGCGAGGAGTTGAAGCTGAAACACTTGCTTGTGGTACAGGAATGGTCGCTTCTGTATTGAGAAGTTTAGACCTAGGACTTAGCCAAAGTCCTGTATTGGTGTATCCAAAAAGCAATGAGGAGATCACTGTAACACGAAACCAAAATGGTGTATATTTTAAAGGAAAAGTAAGGGAGGTATTTAAAACGTGTATATAAAACATATGATTGTATTATTTTTATTTGTTAGTTCACTTTTTGCAACTGGTTTTCCAAAGCAATATTATAAGATCAAAAATACTGATTTGCAAAAAAGAACATTTTTTGAGATTCTTTACCCAATGGTAATTCAATCTAATAAAAAGATATTAAAAGAAAGAGAATTTGTAGAAAACTATTTTGAAAGAGGTGATGCAGTGATTGACACAAACACGCCTGAACATAAAAAATTATCAAATTTAGCAAGAAAATATAAAATTGAAAATATCTATAACAAAGCAGAGTATTTAAACAAAATTGATATTGTTCCGGTTTCAATGACTTTAGCACAAGCAGCTATTGAAAGTGGTTGGGGGAAAAGTAGATTTACCAAAGAAGCAAACAATATTTTTGGACACTGGACCTATAGTGAAAAAGGACTAGTACCAAAACAAAGGCAAGCTGGTAAAACACATAAAATTAAGATTTATGAATCATTACAAGCTTCAGTTGAAGGGTATATGAGAAATCTGAATAGAACAGAAGCCTATAAAGAGTTTCGGCATTTACGAGAAAAGTATAGAAACATGGGAGTAAATCCTAAAGGATTACCACTTTCTCAAACAATGCATA
Organism: Arcobacteraceae bacterium; assembly: GCA_050304095.1. Lineage (GTDB taxonomy): Bacteria > Campylobacterota > Campylobacteria > Campylobacterales > Arcobacteraceae > JAYEFX01. The sequence goes on from JBNLDA010000011.1 coordinate 16,193, forward strand.
AATATTCAGGAATTGGTCATGAGTATCTGAGAATATTAAGATCAATGATCAATAAAAATCAACTTGCACAGTATGATACGAGATTTTATCTCTCGCATGATACTATGCTTACTTCACTGTAAACTTTTACAGTCCGTTGCTTTCCATCAACCTTGCTTGGTGGTCAGCGATTAACGGATCGATGATTTCATCAAATAATCCATCATTCATAATCGCTTCTAATCTATATAAAGTTAAGTTAATTCTGTGGTCACTAATTCGACCTTGTGGATAGTTATAGGTTCTAATTCTTCCACTTCTATCTCCTGTACCAACTTGTTCTTTTCTATTGGCACCCTCTTTTTCCATTTGCTCTTGCATTTGAAGATCATAAAGACGCGCTTTTAAAACTTTCATCGCCTTATCTTTATTTTTGTGTTGTGATTTTTGATCTTGGTTAGTTACAACGATTCCCGTTGGTAAGTGAGTGATTCTAACTGCTGAATCAGTAGTGTTAACTGATTGCCCTCCACAACCACTTGATCGCATAACATCAATTTTTAGATCATTTGGGTCAATATTAATTTCAACATCATCAACTTCTGGCATCACTGCAACAGTGATCGCAGATGTATGTACTCTTCCTTGAGATTCAGTAGCTGGAACTCTTTGTACTCTATGAGTTCCCCCTTCAAATTTCATTCTTGAATAGGCTCCATCACCTTTGATAAGTGCAACCATCTCTTTGTATCCACCAGATTCAGATTCACTAGAGTTCATGATCTCTACTTTCCATCCTCTGTTTTCTGCATATCGAACATAGGCTTTAAAAAGATCGCCAACAAAAAGGGCTGCTTCATCTCCACCAGTACCTGCTCGAAGTTCTACATAGATATTTTTATCATCATTTGGATCTTTTGGAACCATCAAAATTTTGATCTCATCTTCAAGTTCAAATTTTCTTGGCTCTAATTCTCTAAGTTCTTCTTTTGCTAATTCACCAAGTTCTTTATCTTCTAGTAACATTTTATTCTCTTCAATATCATCTAGAACTTTTATATATTCATGTGCAGCAGTTACAATAGATTCAATTCCAGACTGTTCTTTAGAAAGTTCTGTCATTTTTTTAATATCATTTAAAATTTCTGGTGAAACTAAAAGATCATTAATCTCGTTATATCGGTTTATAAATACCTGTAGTTTATCTCTTAACATGGGTTGACCTTTGTGTTATGTGCTATTGTGAGTATAGCATAAATGAAAGAAACTGCATACGTGTGTATGCAGTTATTAATAAAGATTAATATTTATGATAGAGCGTTAACTTTTAATTGTAATCGACTTACTTTTCTTGCAGCGTTACCTTTTTTAATAACACCTTGACTTACACAATGGTGGAAGTATTTGTTTGCAGTCTTCATTGCTTCAGCAGCTTTTGTTGCATCGTTTGCTTCAACCGCTTCTAAAATATCTTTAGTAATGTTTTTAATTCTTGCTTTATAGAATTTATTTCTTTCTGTTTTAACTAATGTTTGTTTTGCTCTTTTTGCAGCAGATTTATGGTTTGCCATTCTTAATTAACCTCTTTATAAAATTTTTAAGGGTAGAATTCTAGTCAATTTAAGTTTAAAGTTAGTTTAAGCATAAGCACTATTTAAAGGAAATTCATGAAACTATTTGGAACCGACGGTGTACGCGGGAAAGCTGGTGAATTTTTAGATGTAATTACAGCGGTAAAACTTGCAAAAGCAGCTGGATTATACTTCAAAAAACAATCAAAACATAAAACAAATAAGATTTTATTAGGAAAAGATACAAGAAGAAGTGGCTATATGATAGAGAATGCATTGGTGGCTGGATTTACTTCTGTTGGCTATAATGTAATTCAAATTGGTCCTATGCCAACTCCTGCAATTGCATATCTAACTGAAAGTATGCGTTGTGATGCTGGTATTATGTTGAGTGCTAGCCATAACCCTTTTGAAGATAATGGTGTTAAGTTCTTTAACTGCCAAGGAAATAAGTTAAGTCAAGAAGCGGAACAAGCAATTGAAGATATTTTTTATAATAGTGATTTGCTTCAAGAAAACCAATGTGTAGGCAAAAGCATTGGTTCTGCAAAAAGAATTGACGATGTGATTGGAAGATATATCGTTTCGATCAAATCTTCTTTTCCACAACATTTATCTTTAGATGGTGTGAGAATCGTCTTAGATTGTGCTAATGGTGCAGCGTATAAAGTAGGTCCAACTATTTTAGAAGAATTGGGTGCAGATATAATCACTGTGCACAATAAACCAAATGGATACAATATTAATGATAATTGCGGAGCTCTTCATCCAACTGAACTTGGAAAACTAGTACAACAATATAGAGCTGATGTTGGAATCGCTCTTGATGGTGATGCAGATAGATTGGTTATGGTAGATGAGAGGGGAGATGTGGTTGATGGAGATAAACTTCTTGGAGCTCTTTGCCACTACTTACACCAAAATAATCTTCTTAAAGGAAATGCTTGTGTAGCAACTGTTATGAGCAATAAAGCACTTGAAGATTATTTAGCAACCTTTGGTGCTAAATTAATAAGAACTGATGTTGGAGATAAAAATGTTCTTGAAGCAATGCATGCTCAAAACATTAATTTTGGTGGAGAACAAAGTGGTCACATTATCTTTAGTGATGCAGCAAAAACTGGTGATGGTCTAGCAAGTGCGCTACAAGCTTTAGCGTTAATGATTACTTCAAAACAAAAAGCAAGTGTTGCATTCAATCCATTTGAACTATATCCACAAGTACTCAAAAACATCCAAGTATCTCAGAAGAAACCTTTAGATGAGCTCGAAGGTCTAGAAGAGATTTTAGAGCCAATCAGAGCTAAAGGGATGCGAGAACTGATTCGATATTCTGGAACTGAAAATAAACTACGAATTTTAGTTGAAGGTAAAAACAGATCTGAAGTCAATCATGCAATTAAAGAATTAGAAAACTATTTTAAAAAGGTTTTATAATCAAACGCACACTTCAAGGTCTTATTCTATTTATCATTTTAGTTGCATTAGATCAAGCAATTAAAATGGTATTTTTGAATAATTGGGAATGGCATAGTCAATGTATCTCTTTAGTATTAGCTTACAATAAAGGTGTTGCGTTTTCTATGTTCGTCTTTTTAGAACACAATCTAAAATTTATACAAATATTAATTCTTATTGTAGGGTCAATTTACCTGTACTTCAATCAACCAACATTTAAAACCTATTTTTATCCAATAGTGATTTTATATTCAGGTGCTCTTAGTAATATAGCTGATCGATTCATGCATGGTGCAGTAGTTGACTATGTTTATTGGCATTGTTGGTTTGATTTTGCGATATTTAATCTTGCGGATGTGCTTATAGATATAAGCATTGTTTTAATTCTATACATTAGCTATAAAGAGAGTAAAAACGAAGTTACAACTTCTTAAGAGCGAACTTTTCTTCATTAACCACATTTTTAGCTATTTTTGGCTAAAATATCCTACTTTTTACGATATTATTTTAAAGGTTTTATATGCTTTTAACACCAGGTCCTACTCCAGTACCAGAGTTTGTACGAACTGCTATGTCAGACATTACAATTCACCATAGAACTCCAGAATTTGAGGCAATATTTGCCAAAACGAGACAATCTTTATTAAAACTATTTGATATGCCAGAATGTGTTATGTTAAGTTCTAGTGGAACAGGTGCGATGGAAGCTTGCGTAACCAATCTCTGTCATAGTAAAGCATTAACAATCAATGCTGGAAAATTTGGTGAAAGATTTGGAAAAATCTGTGATGCCTTTGGTATTGAAAAAACAGAATTAACCTATGATTGGGATACACCTGCAGATGTAGCTCAAGTTGTTCAAGCAATTAAAAATGATTCATCAATTGATGCAATCTATATTCAATTATGCGAAAGTGCTGGAGGATTAAGACATCCAGTAGAAGAAATCGCACAAGAAGTGAAAAAGATCAATCCAACTGTTATGATCATCGCTGATGGTATTACTACTCTTGGTGTTGAGAAAGTTGATACAACAAATCTTGATGCTGTAATTACTGGAAGTCAAAAAGCTTTAATGCTTCCACCAGGTCTTGCAATGATTGGATTAAGCGATGCAGCTGTATCTAAAATAGAGAAGAAAAATGCAGGATACTATTTCAATCTTGCAACTGAAATTAAAAAACAACGAACTAATACAACTGCATGGACTGCAGCAACTACATTAATTATTGGACTTGGAGCCATTTTAGATAAAATTGAAGAGATTGGTTATGAAACACTATATACGCAAACAGCTTTAAGATCAAAAGCAACAAGAGAAGCATTAAGTGCTATCGGCGAAAAGGTCTATCCAAAATCTCCAGCAAACGCAATGACAACTATTTATACTGAACAATCAAATGAGATTAGAAAGATTTTAAAAAATAAATACAATGTAAATATTGCTGGTGGACAAGATCACTTAAAAGGGAAAATTTACCGAATTAACCACATGGGACTAGTTGAAGATTATGAAGCAGCATGGGCAGTAAATGCAGTAGAACTAACACTAGATGAATTAGGAATTAGACCATTTGATGGAACAGCAAATAAAGTATTTTCTTCAATCATGTTCAAAGGAAACAATGTATGATTTTAGAGCACGAAATCCCAAAAGGAAGCCGTCTTTATTTTGGTAAAACAGCCAAAGCAAAAAGAGATCTTGAAAATAAAATTAGTGATCTCTTTTTAGATAATGGTTTTGAAGAAATTGTGACACCAAATTTTTCTTTTTCACAACACCAAAGCGTAAATGATGAAAGAGAACTGATTAATACTTTTGATCAATCAAATACAACAATGAACTTAAGAGCTGATAGTACACTTGATGTAGTAAGAATCATCACCAAAAGACTAGGACGTACGACCTCACATAAAAAATGGTTTTATGTACAGCCAGTATTTACCTATCCATCAAATGAGAATTACCAAATTGGATGTGAATATATAGCACATGAAAATATTGATGATATCATTGGACTTACAACAAAAGTTTTTGAACTTTTACAAATGAGTGCTGTTTTACAAATATCAAATATCAATATTCCACGACTCGTTTGTAAAGAATTAGCAATTTGTGAGTCGATGTTGAAAAATGGGGATATTTCAAAACTATATGCACTTAATATTGATTGGTTGACATCATTACTTGAAGTGATCACTCTAGAGGATCTCCAAAATGTGATTACCAATTTCAATGGTCCAAAATCGATCAAAGAGGAACTAATCATATTAGAAGAAACAGTTAAATCAACAAAATATAGCCATGTTGTGGTTTCACCATTATATTATGGGTCACTTCAATACTATAATGGGATTTACTACAGAGTGATACACAATAACTTAACACTTGCTAAAGGTGGAAGTTATGAAAGTGAAGGATTGAAATCGTTAGGTTTCGCATTATATACAGATAATTTATTAAAAGTTTTAGAGGATTAAACGAAGATGAGTAAAGCAG